>JAOTUT010000075.1 GCA_029863735.1 Ignavibacteria bacterium | reverse complement strand
GGCCCTTATTTAGATACTGCCTATACAGATTTCAAATATTCTGTAAATATTTTCAGCAGTGATACATCAACGAGTTCATTTCAAATTGGCAGAGTGCCTTCTAAAAATGAATATGAAATTCAAAACTATATATCAAAAGTAATAATTTATGAGACCGATACATTATACTCCGATTGGATGAACAAAAACTTGTTTGTAAAACAAACATATCCTGACAATCAAACAGTTCAAGCTTATAATCAAGTTGCAGACTTCCTTTTATCACAATATCCCGAACACTTTAGTAACTATACATATGCAGAAAGTGATTCATTACCGCAGGGTGTAGATAGAGATTCAATTCTTAGCTACTTGAATACAATTGGTGTAAATTCGTTATGGCTTATTGGCCATGCTCTCCCAGCTCAATTCAGCTATTTCAGCTTAATAGACACATCTGATATTAATTTGATTCATAATGAACCCAAATATTTTATAACGTTTTTTTTAGCCCATCAAAGGTACTCTTTTGAAGCTGATAAACACGGATTAGCAAACCGATTTCTTTTAGATGATGAGGCATCAATTAATGTGATAGCTCCAGTTGGATATACTTTTCTTATGCAACAGGAATCGTTGCTGGGAGAAGTTAGTAATAATTTGTTTGGCGCAGAAAGAAGAACCCTGGGAGATGCTATGAATCAAAGCAGGAATAACTTATTCAATTCTTATTCTACCAGAATGTTAAATTTATGGGGCGACCCTTCAATATTTCCAAAGTATGAAGTAACTGCGAGCACCGGATCGGAAGAAATCCTTCCTTTGGGATTTGAATTATTTCAAAACTATCCCAACCCATTTAATCCATCAACAACAATTAAGTTTACTTTGCCAGTTAGTAGTAATGTAAAGTTAACTGTTTATAACGCACTCGGACAGTTGGTTGAAACATTGGTTGATAGAGAAATGCAATCCGGATATCACGAAGTAAACTTTGATGCATCCCGATTAGCAAGTGGAGTTTATTTGTATCAACTGCAAGCAGGTGAATACATTTCCATTAGAAAAATGGCACTTATTAAGTAATAATTTTTTATTGGCTGTCTCAAAAGAACGGGAACTGTCATTGCGAGGGAGGAACGACCGAAGCAATCTCTTTGAAATAAATTAGAGATCACTTCGCTCCGCTCGTGATGACAGGACAAATTCTGAGACAGCTTTTAATCTCAACTCAACAAAAATATTATAAACAAAACTCCAACAACTCCCCACGCAAGCTTACCTGCATACTTCGGAGATTTCATCTTTATCCATCCCCAAAGTTTTGCAACCAGAATCATAGCAATCATTAATATTAATGTTGCGGCTATGCTTTCAAACAGATTCAAAGTTTGACCGATAAGACTGGTAAAACTTTTTCTCCCCCAAAACATTCCGTAAATAGTTATCAAATGAAGCCAGTATATTAGAAGTGATTCACGGCTTGCATCGAGTACAAAGGATTTTTTTGCACTTCTCCACCTGTTATAATACCAGCAAAGTGCAGCAAACACTATCACGTAACCAAGTCTTTCAACAAAAAATATCGGATTGGGAATAATTGAAGTTAAATAACCCGGGAATAATCCGGAATAAAACAAATGACCCGAAAGCAATATTATCAGTCCGATAATTGCAGTTCTATTAATAAATTTTTTCTCATTTCCTTTGCCAACCGCATCGACAAAATATTTTGCGAAGATTGCACCGACAAGAATAAAATTTATCCAGGGAAAGATTGGGAAGAGCGAACCATTCAACCGGTTAAAATAATTGGCGATAATTGGATGAAAATAATTTGCGAATTCTATCTTCCAGAAAAATGGAGAGATTATCAACACGAACAACGTTAATACAATTAAAGTATGATGATAAATTTTATCAGAATGAATGAGCAAACGAATTGCAAACAGAATTAGCAAACCAACCCCAATACATTGAAGCACATCCACAGCAAAAAAACTTTGAAGCTGTGAAGGCGTTGATCTGTTTATAACTTTAGAAAGTGAGTAGTAAGGAAGATGAAGGGCGTAACCTATAAGTATGATGGAAAAGATTCTGCTGACTTTTTTCCAAAAAGGAAATTTCAGCTTTCGCATATCCTGCAGCTTACTTCCGGAAGAAACCTGGAATGCAAACCCGGAAACAAAAAGAAATGCTGGTGCAACCAATCCGTTTACAAACGTTAAAATACCAAACCATCCTGCATGCTTCAGTTCGGGTATTAGAAATGCATTAAACACATGCACTTCGATCATAATGATGATCGCCCAGCCACGAAGCAGATCAATAAAAGTATATCGTACTTTTTCTTTCATCGACTGATTTCCTATTCTATCTGAAGCTAAAAAGAATTTGAACCATTGATCCTAACTTAGTGATAACTCCCAATTTCACAATCGCTAACACTTCATAAATACCAAATAATTTTACTAAAATTCTTTTCTCTTTTGAGAAATAAACCTTCCAATAATTAAGAAAATAAACCTCTATAATGCATTTAAAATGGCTTTAAATGATTTAAAGCAAGACTGAATTTTGCCTTAAGATGGCATTTAACATGCGTAGTAACAGGTGATTTGAAAACGAAATTAAATTCAAACATAGGGTAGAATAATGGCACTTATTGCAGTAATAGATGACGATCATGATATCCTCGATGCAAGTAGTCTCGTGCTGACAGCAAAAGGATATGATGTAATCACCGCTGATAATTCTGATGACGGTTATAAAATTGTCAAAGAGAAAAAACCTGATCTCATCATTCTTGATGTGATGATGAGCGAACCGGATGACGGATTCTTTCTTGCTCAAAAATTCAGGAAAGAAAAATTCGAGATTCCAATAATAATGTACACTTCAGTTTCAAAAGCTCTGGGTCTTGAATTTGCAGCCAGTGATATGGTCCCGGTGGATGAGTTTATTGAAAAACCGATTTCACCGGATACTTTGATTGACAAAGTAGAAAAACTTTTACAATTACATTATAAGGAGTGAGTAAATGTTTGTTGCAGAAAAAAATGCTCTCTCCGAAGAAATTGAGAGTTACGTAAACAAGTACGGAAATGACCGCTCAGCTTTGCTGATGATACTGCATGAAATTCAGAATAAGCGTAGACATATTTCTGAATTTGCACAGCAGGAAGTAGCACGTCTTTTGAATATTCATCCGGTGGAAGTTTATAGTGTTATTTCCTTTTTCGCATTTCTAAATTCAAATCCGAAGGGAAGGAACCTCGTTCGCATCTGCCAGACGATCTCCTGTGATATGAAAGGCAAGAGCACATTGATTAAAGCCATCGAGCGCGAACTTGGAATTAAGGTCGGTGAAACTACCAGGGATAATAAATTCACAGTTGAGTATGCTAACTGTCTTGGATTATGCGATGTAGGACCGGCTATGGCAATCAACGATAGGGTTTATACCAATCTTACTCCGGAAGAAGCTGTTGAACTTCTTGGAAAGGTAAAGTAGAGGTTAATATGGAAACAATAAAAAAGAAAAGAACAGGACCGGTTATTTTCTCTGGATACAAAAGAGGAGATGCAATTAGAAAAGCATTATCAATGAACCGTGAAGATATTCTATTTGAATTGAAAGACTCTAAATTAAAAGGGAGAGGTGGTGCAGGATTTCCTACATCAACAAAATGGATGCTGACAGCAGCTACAAAAGCTGACAAAAAGTTTTTAGTCTGTAATGCAGACGAAGGTGAACCGGGTACATTTAAAGACAGGGTTCTGTTGATGGAATTTCCCGAGCTTGTTTTTGATGGAATGGTTGTTGGTGGATATACAATCGGGGCGCAGGCAGGGATAGTTTATCTCCGTGGCGAATATGAATACCTTCTTAAACCTCTTCAGGATTATCTCGAAGAGATGAGAAAAGATAATCTGCTGGGGAAAAATATTTTAGGCAAAGAAGGATTTGATTTTGATATTGGAATTTTTCTTGGATCAGGTGCTTATGTGTGCGGAGAAGAAACAGCGCTTATTGAGTCGCTTGAAGGTCATCGAGGCGAGCCAAGAAACAGACCTCCTTATCCAATCAATACAGGATATCTTGGAAGACCAACTTCAGTAAATAATGTTGAGACGCTTGCTGCAGTCTCTCACATAGTTATGAAAGGTAGAAGCTGGTTTGCAAAATTCGGGTCTGATAAATCAACCGGTTCAAAGCTTTTTTCTGTTTCCGGTGATTGTGAAAAGCCTGGGGTTTATGAACTTCCATGGGGAATAAAAATCTCTGAACTACTTAAGATTGTAGAAGCAAAGAACACAAAAGCAGTTCAAATTGGTGGCGCTTCTGGTCACTGTATACCAAAATCTCAGTTTAACCGTGCACTGGCTTATGAAGATATTCCAACCGGAGGTTCCGTAATGATATTTAATGAAATCAGGGATATGCTTCGCGTATTGAAAAACTTTATGGAATTTTTTGTTGATGAATCCTGTGGGCAATGCACTCCTTGCAGAATAGGTAACATGAAATTACTAGAGGGTGTGGAGATGATAGAGAAAGGCGAATACACTTTCGCTCACATCAACAAGCTGAAAGATCTTGGAAAAACAATACAGCGAGCTTCCAAGTGCGGTTTAGGTCAATCGAGTCCCAATCCATTTATATCTATTCTTGAAAATTTTAATGATGAAATATTTAACCGCCCTAACGGAGGAAGAAATGGAAAGTAAAGAAATATTAAGGGCCCCTGTCAGTCAGAAATCTCTGGTAATAGAAAAACCGTTAAACCCGGAATACATCGGCGGGACAGTTTCAATCGAAATTAATGAAAAGAAATTTTCCGTACCTTTAGGAACAACTATACTTGAAGCCTGCAGACAAAACCATATTCATATACCCACACTCTGTCATCATGAAGATTTATGTGTTGCGGGTGTTTGCCGAATTTGTGTTGTTGAAGTTGAAGGTATAAGGACACTTCAGGCTTCGTGTGCATTTCCAATTACCGCACCAATAAAAATTAAAACTACTTCGAGCGCTGTTAGAAGAGCAAGAAAACATATCCTTGATTTATTACTTAGTGAACACTATGGCGAGTGCTATTCATGCTTCAGAAATAATAACTGTGAATTGCAATCGCTTGCCAAAGAATATGGAATAGACCATTATAACTTTGGACACATTCAAGAGTCAAGATATGAAGTTGACAACTCTTCCTATTCGGTTGTAAGAGATATGGATAAATGTGTGCTTTGTAAAAGATGTGTAAGAACCTGTATTGATCTCCAGGAAGTTGGTGTTCTTGAAGCAATTGACAGGGGGCACGATACGCACATTGGTACTTTCTGGGATAAACCTTTGGCTGAAGTTATCTGCATTAACTGTGGTCAGTGTATTAATCGTTGTCCTACCGGGGCACTTCGTGCAAACGATCCTCGCGATGAAATCTGGTCTGCTATTGACGATCCGAAAAAACACGTTGTGATTCAAACAGCCCCATCTCCAAGAGCAGCTATCTGCGAGGAATTTGGAATGGAGCCGGGAACTTCTTTAACAGGAGAGATGAACACAGCCTTAAGAAGAATAGGTTTTGATGTTGTCTTCGATACGAATTTTACAGCTGACCTTACAATAATTGAAGAAGGAATGGAATTAATTCAGCGTTTATATAAAGCACTGGTTAAAAAAGAACAGGTTTCGCTTCCTCAGTTTACATCCTGCTCACCCGGCTGGGTAAAATATCTTGAACATTTTTATCCCGAGTATATTGATAATCTCAGCACAGCTAAATCGCCTCAGCAAATGTTCGGTGCGCTCATCAAAACATTCTATGCAAAGAAAAAGGGAATTGATCCAAAAGATATAATCTCTGTTGCAGTAATGCCTTGTTCTGCAAAGAAGTTTGAGTGTAACAGACCGGAAATGCATGATTCCGGGTTTAAAGATGTTGATTACGGATTAACAACAAGAGAACTTGCACAGATGATAAAGGAAGCTGGAATATATCTACCGGAAATACCTCAATCTCTTTTTGATAATCCGTTTGGTGAAGCATCTGGTGCAGGATTGATTTTCGGCGCAACAGGTGGAGTAATGGAAGCAGCCTTAAGATCTGTAATTGAATTTGTAACTGGCAAGAAAGTGGAAAACGTTTTTGCAAACGCAGATATAACTGCCGTAAGAGGATTTGAAGGAATAAAATATGCCGAGCTTCCTTTAACCGAAGTCGGACCGGTGCCCAAAATAATTGCGCATCTTGTTCCTGACTGGAATTGGTTAAAAGGGACCACACTAAAAATTGCAGTAGTTCACGGTACAGCAAATGCAAAAAAAGTTATGGATGATATTAAGAACGGCGGTAAGTTCAGTGAATGCCACTTCATAGAATTTATGGCTTGTCCCGGCGGCTGCTTAGGCGGTGGTGGTCAACCGATTCCAACTACACCTGAGATCCGTAAAATGAGAGCGAAAGCAATTTATGATGAAGATAAATCGTTACCTGTAAGAAAGTCGCACGAAAACAGACACGTAACAGATATTTATAATGAGTTCTTAACAGATGGTCCCTGCGGACACATCTCACACAAACTTCTTCATACTCATTATGTTAAACGAGGTAAGTATATTGCATAAGTAAATAAATTAGTGAGAGCTTAGTATGTTTAAGATGTCAGTCTAAGCCCTGCCTGTCCGGTAGGCAGGCCGTCGAAGACAGACATTTTGCAGCAAGTTCACACATCGGCAAGCTAAGAGTGACAATAGTTAAAACTCATAAAGCAACCATATAAAATGAAATGAGGAATGATTGTTAAATAATTTGATGATGAACATGGTGCCCGATTGGGCACGAGAGCAGAAAGAATTCTGGGATGCGATTCGCAGAAGGAATCTTTGGACTATTAAGTTGCGTTATGGTGTAGTTGTAGTGCTGGTTTTTGTTCTGATCTTCTCAACATTAATTCTGAAAATAAACTTTACAACCACACAATTGATAGCTGGATGTGCAATCACTGCTTCAATCTTAGGTTATAATATGATACTTCATTATTTACGCAGGCACGTTAAGCTTGATGTAAATAAATTCAATCCGCTATATATATCACTCGCCCAGATGATACTTGATTTAATATCACTACTGCTGCTTGTTTATTTTACCGGAGGTATTGAATCT
>JAOTUT010000074.1 GCA_029863735.1 Ignavibacteria bacterium | reverse complement strand
CACCACTCATTAAAATAATATCACCCGATTCAATCGCTACATCTGTTCCTGTCCCCATTGCAATTCCAACATTGCTTTGTACTAATGCAGGTGCATCATTAATTCCATCACCAACCATTGCAACAATTTTACCTTTGTTTTGATATTCTGATATTACGTTGAGTTTATCTTTGGGTAACACTTCAGCCTTGTAATCATCAAAGCCAGCTTTTTGAGAAATTACTTTTGCAGCGTGATTGTTATCGCCGGTTAATAAAACAGTATTCAACTTCATTTTTTTAAGTTTAGATATCACTTCTGCAGAATTATTTTTTATTTCATCCTCAAGGATTAGCAATCCCTTTAACTCTTTATTTATTGCAACAAACACTAAAGTTTTCCCAACATTTGAAGATTCATTGATTAATGACAAAAATTCGTTCATACTTATGGAATAATATTCCATCAGGGTCTTATTACCAATTAGTATTTCTTTTCCTCTGATTTTTCCTTTCAATCCAGATCCTGTAAGGCTTTCAAACTCACTGCTACTTTCAAATTGAATTCGTTTGTCTTTTCCATATCTTACTATTGCCTGGGCGATCGGATGTTCGGAGTTTTGTTCCAATGATCCAGTCATCAGGATCAACTCATTTTCATCTATTGAGTTAGTATGAACTGATGTCATTTTTAGTTTACCGGTTGTAATTGTTCCGGTTTTATCAAAAATTATTGTATCGATTTTGTGTACAAGTTCCAGGCTTTCGGCATTCCTAATCAAAATTCCATTCTGAGCACCTTTTCCTGTACCAACAATTATAGCTGTTGGTGTTGCAAGTCCAAGCGCACACGGGCAGGCTATTACTAATACTGCCACAAAATTCAATAATGCAATACTAAATCCAGCCGAACTAAAAATTAACCAACCTAAAAATGTTACTGTTGCGATAAGAATAATCACTGGAACAAAAACAGCTGCAATTTTATCAGCCAGCTTTTGGATAGGAGCTTTAGAATCCTGAGCTTTTTCAACCAATATTATGATCTGGCCAAGAATGGAATTATCTCCAATAGCTGTTACTTCAAATTCGAATGATCCCGTTTTATTAATTGTTCCCCCAATTATTTTAGAGTCGATATTTTTTTCAACCGGCATTGATTCACCGGTAATCATAGATTCATCAACAGTTGAAAAGCCTCTGATTATCTTTCCGTCTGCAGGGATTTTCGCACCTGGTTTTATAATAACAACATCGCCGATTGATAATTCATCCAATGAAATTTCCTGTTCAACATTGTTACGCTTAATTAACACAGTCTGAGGTTTTAATTCTATGAGCTTTTTAATTGCTAAACTGGTCTTAGATTTTGCTCTGCTTTCGAGCAGTCTCCCCAACAAAATTAATGTTATAATAACTGTTGTGGTGTCAAAATAAGTATGAGAAGAAATTGAAGTGTGGGAAAAAATTTCTGGAAACAATGTTAAGATTGTACTATAAATAAATGCTGAACCCGTGCCGATTGCCACAAGTGAGTTCATGTCAGCAGTTCGGTGCTTTAGGTTATTTATAAAAATTTTGTAGAATCTTCTCCCTGAAATAATAACTACCGGGATTGTTAGAATGAAAAGAATTTTATTAACTGAGTCGTTTGACAACCCCAAAACAGCGTTAAATTCTTCCCACATCATTCCCATACTAATTAGGAAGATCGGAACAGTAAAGATAACAGCGATTAAAAAATCTTTTCTTAATTCACTATAGAATACATTAATAGATTCACTTTGACTTTTATTTGCATTTTTGTTTTTATTTCTAACTAGTGAGGAAAAATCAATATTGTAACCCGCATCCTCAACTTCTTTTTCAACTTGTGATAAGGAAACACGAGTTTCGTCAATTTCAAATGTTGCTTTTTCTGTTGCGAGGTTAACAGATACCTGCTTAACCCCATCAATTTTACTAATTGATTTTTCAACTCTGGCAACACAACTTGCGCAAGTCATTCCGCTTATTGGTGCGCTGATTTTTTGCAGTTTAATTTTGGGAGATCCAACTTCACTCATATTATTTAAACTTCTTTCCTCATTTTACAACTTGGTAACCAGCATCTTCAATAGATTCAATAATTTCTTTTTCGTTAATTTTTCTTTCATCGAATTCAACATCGACTGATCCAATTTCAACTTTAAATTCCTTCAGCTCTAATTTGGAAAGATTTTTTTTAACACTCATCACGCAATGATTGCAGCTCATTCCATCTATCTTTATAGTTTTTTTCATTAAAACTCCAACTAATAATATTCGGAAATAATTTACAATTGAAAGCTAATTGAAAAGGAGAGATTTGCGTTACAAAATTCAGGATAAATGTTACAGTTTATTTATGGTTAATTTATCTGGTCAAGAGGCTTTCTTCGATGTTCTTTAAGCTTTTTGAAATAAGATGGGTTTAGTCCGGTTATCTGTTTGAATTGATTAGAAAGATGTTGCACACTACTGTAGTCAAGCAATACAGAAATTTCACTTAAAGTTAATTCATCATAAGTCAATAATTCTTTTACTTTTTCAATTTTTTGCTTTATGATAAATTTTTCTATTGTAATACCTTCACAAGAAGAAAAGAGAGAACTAAGGTGACTATAATTCACAATTAATTCTTTTGATAAATATTTGGAGAAACTGAATTTTTCCAGTTTGTCACTTTGATGATGTATTTTGTTAATAATCAGTACTTTAATTTTTTCAATCATTTTTAAATTTTTATCATCAACTAAATCAAAACCATTTTCTATTAATACTTTTTTTATCTCAGAAATGTTAGGTGATTTTTCAGATGATTTAATGATGGCTTCCCCCAAAGCAATATTAGATACTTCATAACCAAGTTTAGTCAGTTCGTCTTTTACAACTTTAATGCATCGATGGCAGACCATATTTTTTATGTAAAACTTAGATTCCATAAATAATTAACTTTAATATAAAAGTTAGTAATTCTTGATCATTTTGAAAATGATTGACTTTTACCTGAAAAAGCCTTATTTGGCTGTGCCATTAAGTTTCTGTAACTAATTATTTTAATTGATTTTACAGGAAAACTTTCTTAGTTTACCACGCTAATTTTAAGAAATAATTGAACAATCAATAACTTTAAGGTGAGTAATATGACTAAGGCTGACATAGTAGATAAGGTTGCAGCCGGAACCGGTTTAACCAAATTAGAAACTGAAGCTATTGTTGAAGGATTCTTAAAAACAGTGATTGAATCTTTAAAGGAAGGAAAAGGCATTGAAATAAGAGGTTTTGGAAGTTACAGAGTAAAAAAGAAAAATGCCCGGCAGGCAAGGAATCCAAAATCAGGTGAGTCTGTTTTTGTTCCCGAACATTATGTTCCAACCTTCAAGTTTTCTAAAGACTTTAAAGAAATCGTAAATGTTGGAATGTTAGAAAGAAATGGGAGATAAGTTAATCGTGAATTATTGTGCAGAATGTGGATTTAAGATTGAGGGAGAATTTAAATTTTGTCCTAACTGTGGAAGTAAAATCAATTCTAAGATCATTTCTTCTAATGAAGTTCGGGATACATCTGCTGAGTTTATAACCTGCAAAAATTGCGGTGAAAAGAACCCATTAGAAAATTCAGATTGTTTTAGTTGTGGGATCCCATTGAGTGGAAATAAAAATAAAAAACAGGGTGGACCAAAACAGGAATTAAAAAAGAATGATAGAAAAAAATCTACTGTTGAAAATATTTCTAAAAAAAATAAAGTAATTAATGAAGAAAAAGTAATCGACAATAAAAAAATATTAATAATCTCTTCAGCAATTGTCGTGGTTTTCATTTTTGCTCTTGTGGCTTCAGGAGTGTTTGATTCTGGAGTTCAGGAAAATGTATTGCAAATGAGCAACCAATCATTAAACTCTGGTGTGAACCTTGCAAACTTGGAAGAAATAACTCAGCTTGAAGATAAAGTGAGTGCTGATCCTGATGATTTGGAATCTACATTACATCTTGCGCATCTGCAACAGGATGCAGGGCTTTCAGAAAAAGCAATTGTGAATTATAAGAAATACTTAATAAAGTTTCCTGAGAATGCAGATGCACGGGTTGATATGGCAATATGTTATTATAATCTTAGTGATTATACTACAGCAATTAGTGAAATGGAAACTGCAATAAAATACCAGCCCAAACATCAAATTGCATATCTCAACCTTGGAATTGTAAATTTAGCTGCACAGAATCTTGAAGTTTCGAAAGATTGGTTTAAAAAAACTGCCGAACTTGATCCAAACACTGAAGCTGGAAAAAGAGCAAAGGAATTATTAAACTCTCACTAATAAAAAATAAATAAAAGGAAAAACGAATGCCTTGTGGAAAAAAAAGAAAACGTCATAAAATGTCAACTCATAAAAGAAAAAAAAGATTAAGAAAGAACAGACATAAAAAGAAACTGAGATAATTCTAATAGAATATTTATTGAATTAATAAATAATTTTATTTCATCAATTCAATTCTTAATATAAATTTATCTTTAACATTCCTGTTTTTGCCAACTTAGCTCAGCTGGTAGAGCAGCTCATTCGTAATGAGCAGGTCGCCGGTTCGATTCCGGCAGTTGGCTCCAGCATACAGATTTTCCCTCATTCTTATAAAAACTGATACTTTTCTTGATAATTAGTCTAGAAGCTATTTTCACAAAAGTGGAATATTTCTAAAATACTTCTTGACTTTCTTCAAAATTTTTCATTATTTTCGGGGTGCGGTGGGGAAAAGTGGTGAAAAATCCCAAATTATGGAAAAATATTGTTTAAAGGTCAGTTTACATACTCTATAGATTCTAAAAGCAGAATAAGCATTCCGGCAAAACTACGAAAGCACATTTCGCCAGATGCAAACGATACAATAGTGATGACTAAAGGTTTATCAAGTTGTATTGATTTGTACCCCCTTGATGAGTGGCAGAAAATTGAAGACAAACTTTTGAAGTTAAATCAATTCCAACCAGATGATCTCAGGTTTATCAGAATGTTTGTTCAATATGCACACGAAGATTCGATGGACTCACAATCAAGAATTCTTGTTCCTCAAATGTTGATTGAATATGCAAATATTGAAAAGGAAGTTCTGATAATTGGTGCTCTTAGAAAAATAGAAGTCTGGAATCCTAAAATCTATGATGATTACTTAAAGCAGTCTCCGCTTTCCTATGAGGAGATAGCTTCAAAAGTTATGACTGACTGATGACTCAGGTTCATACACCTGTTTTACTTAAAGAAAGCACAGACTATTTAGTTACAAAAAAAGGCGGCGTTTATTTCGAAGGGACTTTAGGATTTGGTGGACACACTCAAGAGATCTTAAACATTCTAAGTAAAAAGGGTTGCGTGGTTTCTACAGATGTTGATAAAAGTGCCTTCAATTTTTGTAGAGAGAAATTTAATAGTGAAGCTAGGGTTAAGCTTTACAATTTTAATTTTTCGCTCGTTGATGTAATTGCTAAGATTGAGACGTTAGAGTTCTTTGACGGAATATTGGCAGACCTTGGAGTTTCTTCTTTTCAACTTGATAATGCCGCAGCAGGTTTTTCCTATAGTGTTAATTCAGAACTGGACCTCCGATTAGACAAAAGCTTGCGGAAAACTGCTGCGGATTTTATTAACCAGGAATCAGAGCAGAAAATTGCAAATGTGATTTTTGAATTTGGTGAGGAAAAGAACTCCAGAAAGATTGCTCGTCATATTTCCGAATCAAGAAAAAATAAAAGAATTGAAACAACTGATGAGCTAAAAAAAATAATTTCGTCAGTTACTAATCCAAAATACTTAACTAAAACTTTGTCACGTGTCTTTCAGGCATTGAGAATTTATGTGAATGATGAATTGAGCGCATTAAAATCTTTTCTTGAAAATTCGGTGCCGGTACTAAAAACTGGAGGAAGATTGGTCGTTATTAGTTATCACTCCTTAGAAGACAGGATAGTAAAAGAGTTTTTTAAATACGAGAATCTTAGCTGTATATGTTCGCCAGCTGCACCAATTTGTACTTGTGGCAAACTAAAACGATTGAATATCATCACAAAGAAACCAATAACTGCATCAGTATCAGAAATAAAAAAGAACAAAAGAGCCCGTAGTGCAAAATTGAGAGTTGCAGAAAGAATATGAAAAAAAGTTCCAAGCCGTTGATAATCTTAATTGCTTCATTGCTGGTACTGTTGACCATAATAATACTAATATCACAGGGACTTAGATTGAAATATGAAGAACTGCAAAGAGAGCTTGCTCAATTGGAAGATAGAATTAAGTCAGAAAAAACTCAATCAGTTTCATTGAAGGCTAATTATCAAATGCTGACGACTGAAGATGTAATTAAAAAATACGCTCTTTATGAACTTGGTTTAGTAAATACTGCTAATGATGATGAAAATAAAATTACTCTCTTAAAAGAAAATATCGCTAAACTTTCTGAAAGTGTGGAGAGCATGAATGAATAATTCACGAGTGCTGCTAATATTGATTTTTATTGTGTTCAGTTTTGGAGCACTCGTTTATCGACTTGTTAATCTTCAGATAATTAGAGGTGACGAACTTAGTTACTTTGCCAAACGGCAGCAAACGAATTCACAAATAGTAAAAGCTGAGCGAGGTTTCATTTACGATTGTAATGAAGTACTGCTTGTCTATAACAGGAATGATTATTCTTTCTATGTTGATCTGAGAATGCTTCCAGCAGCAGAAAAAACCAAGCTGGCCGGTATTTTTTCAAAAACTATTGGGAAAAGTAAACGTCGCTATTTAAACCTTCTTAAAGCAAGTGGCAAAACTATCTGTCTTGAGAAGAAAGTTCCCTTTGAAAAATCACTCGATCTTTTTGAATATAAAAATCAAGCTTTCTTTTACGTGGAAGAACCGGTAAGTGTATTTCACTATGGCTCACTTGGCTCTCATGTTCTTGGTTATGTGGATAATGAATACAAGGGAGTCAACGGTGTATCGAAAAGTTTTGATGATGTTTTGAGAGGCAAAGATGGTTACAGAATGGTCGAGCGAAATGCGATGGGAGAAATTATTTCAGTTTCTGAAACACAAACCAGATCGTCTACACCCGGAAATGATATTCATCTAACCATCGATAAAAGATACCAAACTATAGTTGAAGATGAGTTGAGGAATTGTTTGAAACAGAATGGAGGGGAGTCAGCTACTTGTATAATTATGAATCCTCAGACTGGTGAAATT
>JAOTUT010000073.1 GCA_029863735.1 Ignavibacteria bacterium | reverse complement strand
TAATAAGTATGATTGCTTTGTTAATCCTGCCGATCCCTACATCTACGCTAAAGATCTTGCAATTTTTTGTTACTTAACTCACATATTAAGAGATATTTCTGTTGATTTAGAGCTAGAAGAAAGTGGGCTGATTTATCTTCCAGTGGAAGATTTGAATAGATTTTCGATCTCAGAAAATGATCTCTGGAATTTTAAAAACACTAAATCAATCAATACAAATTTTCAACAGTTAATGGAGCATCAGATTAAGCGTGCAAGGACTTTCGGAGAAGTAGGTAAAGCATCGGTGGTTAAACTTTTCAACGAACTTGATTCTGATTGCGAGTTCATTTTGAATTTATTGGTATCACTATACGAAAGGACGATGGATAAAATCGTAAAGGTTAGGTATAATATTTTCAACGGAGAACATAAGTTAGATAACTTTGAAATCCTTCGGACTACCATTTATAATGCAAGGGCACTCTCATTTAGTAGGTTTAGAACATTACAGTTAGGTTTTGAATTTATAAAAAAGAATTACCTAAAGTTACAGCATTCACAGACATAATTTTTTAGAATAGAAGTCTTTAAAAATATCAGGTTGAGAAAAACACAATTATATAAAATCGCATTTTTAGTTTGCTATTGGACGCTTGCTGCAGTATTCTATGTAAGTTTCGAGGCAGCAACTTTAGACGGCTCTCCTCTTATTGGAAGACCATTTGATTTTTCAATTAGCTTAGCTGTGGCTATAATCGGCACAATTTTTCCCTCAACTGCAATTGCATCATTTGAAATATTATACTTCAATAAATTACTGCGTAGGAGACCTTTTGGAATTACTTTATTATTTAAAACCTCATTTTATTTAATCAGCATATTTATGTTTTCATCCATTGCAGTATTATCTTCCTATAGTCTCATCCTTGAAAAATCATTATTTCACACAGAAGTTATTGCTTCATTCGTTACATATTTAAACAGTCCGGGTTTAATAATGATGATGGTCTTCTGGGGTCTCGCTGTGATGTCGGGAATTTTCATAATTCATATAAATGATTATTTCGGTCAAGGGGTGCTGGTAAATTTTTTACTTGGAAGATATCACAGCCCGAAGGAAGAAGTTCGGATATTTATGTTTATGGATTTGAAATCTTCAACGTCTTATGCTGAAGAGTATGGGCATGTTAAATACAGCCACCTTATTCAAGATTGTTTTTACGATTTAACAGATATAGTATATAAACGATGCGCTAAAGTATATCAATATGTGGGCGATGAAGTAATACTAACCTGGAAAATTGATGACGGTATACAAAACAACAACTGCATTCAAACATACTTTGACTTTGATCGGGTAATAAGAAATAGAAAAGATTACTATGCCAACAATTATGGGATAATTCCCGAATTCAAAGCTGGCTTGCATTACGGTGATGTTATTATTACAGAAATTGGGGGTGCAAAGGAAGAGATTGCATATCATGGCGATACTATTAACACTGCCGCAAGGATTCAATCGATTTGTAACCAGCGTGGAAAGAAGTTGATTGTGTCGGCGGAATTGCTCAGTATATTACACGATAAAGAACTGGATAAAAAGTATAGTATCGAATCAGAAGGAATAACACAACTAAAGGGGAAAAAACACGATATTGGAATATTTAGTATAGATGAGAATAATTTAAATACCATCTAAATTAAAAGGACATTGTTCGATTTATTATTTATAGATAATCTGTTTAGAATCAATTCACTGAAATGGAGGAAATCAATATGGAAACCATTAAAGACAATTCACAAAAAAATGAACAATTCGGAATAGTGACACGATCATGTGCAGGTTTGTGTCATCATTGCGGTATATGTGCCTATGCTCATAAAAAGCAAGGTTCATCTTTTGAAAAGCTAATGCGTTGGCATCGTACCTGGTGTCCTGGCTGGGCTGGTCACTCAAAGGTTTATGGAGTAAAAAATCTTTCAAATTAGCTTATAAACAGTGATATTCATAAAAACAATTGTCTTGATGCTATGGCAACAAATTATCGTCTGCCCAGACATCAAGCATTAAGACCTTAAATGGTCTCGAATTGTGTGGTCATCCTAAGCAACTTTAAATTCCACATTCTATTTATTATATAGCATTACGAGTAACTTAACGTAATAATATTTAATACTATTGGAAGCTATGGAAAAAAATATAATTGATCGTTTTCGTGATTCAGTAAAAACTCATCGAGATTCTTTACTAGCAATACTTAGTATAAATTCACCTACAAAAAATATATGTTTAGGTAATTGTGGTGTTGATGAGGTATCCAATCTAATTCATGAACATGATGGTGTGTTAGAGCGCATAGACCAGGGGGAATTTGGAAAATGTGCCGAATGTGAAGGAGAAGTAGAGATTGATCGTCTGGAACATGATTTCACAACAAAAGTTTGCCTGGATCATTATTCAGATACACAGCTTCAGGTATTAGAACGTGATCTTGAATTAGCAGCTAAAGTTCAGAAACAACTATTACCTCAGGAACTTCCCCTTCTCCCGGGAATTCAAATAGCTGCTCATACCGAACCGGCCCATATAGTTAGTGGAGATTATTTTGATTTCTATGAATATCCAGATAATTCTCAGGGAATAGCAGTTGCTGATGTAATGGGTAAGGGATTACCAGCTAGTATGCTTATGTCTAGACTTCAAGCTTTCCTAAGAATATTAGGACCAGAACAAAGTGATTTACATTCACTTGCAACACGATTAAATGAACTACTCCGTTATAATTTAACCTTAATACGGTTTATAAGTTTATTTCTTATCAGATTAGATATGAAAGTAAAGAAACTACATTATTGTAATGCGGGTCATAACCCGGGAATTTGGTGGAACACTGACACGAATTCAATTCAATTATTAAAACCCACAGGACCAGCAATAGGCCTATCTCATACTGCAGAATTTTCTTCAAAAACTATCCAATTGAATTCCGGGGATTTGGTTGTAATATATACGGATGGAATAATTGAAGCAAGGGATGAAAATAATGAAGAGTTCGGACAACAACGACTGGAAAACTTTGTTAAAGAAAATAAGAATAAATCAGCAAAGGAATTTTTGAGTGATTTTAGAAAATCATTTAAAGAATTTACAAAAAATATTCAGGATGATATCACGCTATTGGTCTTAAAAGTTTTATAAATAAACTTTTAAATTGATAGGTGTCATAAGTTAATTGTTAAGAATTTTCTGTTCCCTAGCCCCTGCTTATTACATAGGCGGGATTCTTATTTTTTATACGCCATATTCTGTTCTTACCACGGCATCTTAATTGATTTTTCAATTATTTGCGTTTACACCCTTTCTTTTTAATATCATAAAATTCCCAATAGTAATAAGTATTACACCAATTAATGCAAATTCATTCCATTTGTAACCTTCAAATATTGTAGACAATATTAAAGCAATAATAGGAATAACAAGGGTCACGTATGCTGCTTTATCAGCACCAATCCTGCCAAGGAGAGTTAGGTAACTCCCAAATGCTAATACAGATCCGAATATCGCTAAATACAATAGCGAACTAATGTAAGGTAAGGAAAAATCAAAAGTGAAGGGCTTATCTGTTATTAATGCTAATAGTAACATAAGTAAGGAACCATATAACATTCCAAATGCATTAGTCTGAATAACGGGCAATTTATTTTTTTGATTATATGCGGAAGTAATATTACCAAACGAGGCTATAATTACACTTATTCCTGCCAATAGTAAAGCTGAAGACTCTCCACTGGAAAATGTGAAACTAATCAGTTCGTCATTGAATATTAATACAACACCAATAAATCCAAGAAAGGCATTAAACAGAACATTTAAACGAATCCTAGATTTAAGAAATATGGCTCCATTAAAAATATTTAAGAATATTATTGCAGAGAATACAATAGCAACCAGTCCGCTTTTAAGATGAATTTCGGCTAGATAGACGAGCCAATAATTTATGCCGAATAACAATAATCCTAGCAGTGCCATAAAGAAATGTTGCCTTGCAGAATATTTTAGGTTCATTCCAACTAAACTGCAATATGCAAAAAGTATTATTGCCGCAAGTAAAAACCGATAGCATACTGAAACTAAAGGATCAACAACTCCAAGCTGAAATTTTATTGCCAGCCACGTAGAACCCCATATAAGTGATGGGATTAAAAACAGAATTAAATTTTTCATAGCAATTTCCCAGTGATATCAAGCCAGTATATATGATTATATGATGATAATTTAACCAGCATTAAAGATTTCCAGATTTCCATTTTATGATATTATCTTCCCTCTTCATTTAATCTTTTAACCATACAAATTGAGTCTGATGGACAGAGGGTGCTGTATTCATTTGTTTGCTTGATTGGATGCGGGACCAGTTCACGTACTAATTTCTTAAAGCCTTTCTTACTAAAAAATTCATCAGCTGTTTCTGTTAAGAGATAAATATTTTTAACATTCATCTTCATTGCTCTGGAGATCAACGCTTGATATAATATATGTCCATAACCTTTTTTCTGACACTTCTTTTTTACAACAAAAGATCTTAACAGTGCTGTATCTCCATAAAATTCCATTCCGATTGTACCAATTATATTCTCTTCATTTTCCAACACATAGAAATTTATAAGATGTTTTTTAATATCAACGGATGGAAGAGAGGCACTATTAAGCAGAGATTTAATCGCCTCAAAATCATCCACTATTGCTTCCCTAATTATAATTTGAGACATGTTTGTTTCCACAATGTTTAAAAAGTTAGTATATCGAAATTATAAACTAATTAACATCCTTCTCTTTTATATTTCCTTTTAGGACGACCTTTATCGAGGGTTGGTTTGCCACCAAAGTAAGTACTCGTTTTGTAAATCTTTTCAATCTCTGCTTTACTCAGGTTGTTATTCTCTCTGAGATCAGGGAAGAGAATTTCATTTATCCACCCATCCATTCCCCCCTTTAGAAAATAGACCTCTTCGTTTCTAATATTAATTAGTGGTTTAATATTTTTAATTGAATACCTGCTGCTCTTATCATAAATAATAATGGCTTCTTTTTTATCAACTGAAGCATCTATCAATTTTTCACCTGATATACTTAATGCAAAAGGGATATGATATTTCTCAAATTCATTTTGAACTCTTGTATCAACGAGATAAAAATCATCCCTTTTATCAATTATCCATTTTGCCAATTCCTGAACATCAATAACCTTTATGGATTTACCTTCAATCTCAAATTCTTCGTTTATGCTTACAGGCTGAATTGTGATTTTATAGGGACTGCCCGCTACTACCGCAAGTAATGCAAATAAAATTGCCAACAGCATTAAAATTTTTATGAATGATTTATTAGAATTCATTTTCATCTATACTTCACTTTTCTTTGGCAGAATATTTTTTCTCTAATGCTTCAGCACCTGCAAATCCGGAAATTGCTAACACGACTATTAATAATAGTACTACACTATGCGGAAGGTTCAACAATTGCGGGATAGTTATCTGACCGGCAGATGTAGAGTATAGAAAATCATAAAGGAATGTAACCGTTTCGCCAAACACAAAAATTCCAAAGAATATTCCTAATAGCGTAAAAGCTCCATCTATTTTTCCTGTTGATGTAGATACCAAGCATGTACCCGGACATAATCCACCAATTACAAATCCAATGCCGAATATCAAGCCACCTAATAATTGAGGAAGAATATAAGTTGGATTTACATAAACAAGTGTAAGGTCGAGAAAGCCAAACCAGGAAAGCCAGTACAATCCAAGCATTGCAGTTATAATAGCTGTGAACATCACTTTAAATACAGTGAGATCTCTAAAATAAAATTGAGCAGCTAATTTTGTTGAACTTCCCAACCCTCCTCTTTCCAGAAAAAATCCAAAACCAATTCCAATAACAAACGCAATTAACAAACTGAAATCCTGACTGAAAAGATCGAATTTATAAAATGGTGCATTCATATCCACTGCCTCCTCATAAAGTAAGCAAAAGCATAAGCGCCTATAAAAATAGCGATCATAAATATCCAGCTTCCAACGCTCATTAATGCACCGCCGGTTAATGCCTGTCCGCTTGTACAGCCCCGCGCCATTTTTGCTGCAAAGCCCATCAATGTTCCTCCAAAAAACGCAAGTGCCAACCTTCCTTTTGAAGAAATTCCTGGTCCTCTTTCCACAGTCTTCTTTATTCTTCCTGCAAAAAAGGCCGAGATAAGACCGCCAAATACTACTCCGATAAGTTCAAACACAAGCCAATCTGTTAAAGGACTTTGTTCACTTTCAGCAATATAAGATGAGTACATTTCATTTTGTGCAGCATGTTCCGGGGCAACAGCATTTACTCCTGCTGTAAGCATCGAAGTAAAACCACCGGATGCACCTAATCCACGTCCCATTACTACGAAAGCTAAAAGCAAAACTATGCCCAAGCCAATTCCGGCCAGATAAGGATTCAGGTATGGTTGAGCTTTTTTTTCATCAGCAACTCTCCGCGTGCTGCTTAAGGATAAACGTTCTACTATCGAAGTCATTTATTTGCCAACAATCGATATCTTTAATCATTAAATATTACAGGTTCGGTTACGGGCAGAGTATCATCCTTAGCCCATTCTTCGAATGAACCATCATAAAAATGGGTACTGTAACCGAGATATTTTGCAGTAAAGTAAACTAGTGTTGCCCAAACCCCTGTATTGCAGTACACAACAAGGGTTGATCCCGTTTTGGCTCCTGATTCTAAAAATAACTTTTCCAATTCTATTCTGTCTTTAAATTTATGCGGGGTCTCTTCAAATGTGATTTCGGGGAAAGGAATACTGATGGCACCTGTAATGTGCCCAAATTTTGCTATGTGATCTTCCTTTTCCGAGCCACCATAAAATTCCTCAGGCCGCCCATCAATTATTATAACATCAGGATTTCGCAAATTTTCTTTCACCCAGTTAACATCAACAAGTACTTCTTCATTTATTTGCAATGTTATTTTGCTTTTCTTTGTTTTAATAATATCATCTGTTGTCGGACGATTTTCTTCAATCCATTGCGCAAGCCCGCCATCAAGAATTGAAGTCTGCTCTCCCAGACCAATGTAATCGAATGTTAGATAAGCCCGGGTTGCAATGGTTAGCCAATCTTCGCTGTAATAAAGAATGATGCGTGAATCATCATTTATCCCGATTGATTTTACAACATTAGTTAGTTGATCAACTGGTGGGA
>JAOTUT010000072.1 GCA_029863735.1 Ignavibacteria bacterium | reverse complement strand
CATAAACTCTTTCTCAAGCAACTCAATGGGAAGTTGAGGGTTTCGATAATAAGTTAAGTACTCTATTGATTTATTTGTAAAAGCATCAGAGTAAATCAATCCTTCGTCATAGAAATTAACTTGATCTAATGCGTGAGTTTTAATATATGCAAGTTGTTCTTCAATAGGTATTTCATTGTCAACAACAGGTAGTTGAGAGGTTCTGACATATCTAGCAACAAATGATTTTGGATTTGCCTGAGATCTTACATTAATAAAATAAAGATAATTTTCCTGAACCTGATTAAGTTTTTCTTTTGATGTTTGGTAATACTCATCTTCTTGAGGGTACTGGGTATGTATTAATTGAAGCAGTTCTGATTTTGTTTTGTAGTCTTTGTTTAGCTTAATAAATTCATAATAAATTTTGTTCGATTCTGAATTAATAACTTGAAGACTATCAAGTATATTATTTGAATCAGTTTCTAATTTTATTTCTTCATTATCATAAATAAAATCGAGCCACATTTTATTGTCGATCGTAAGCCGATATATGCCAGAATGTTGATTCTTTAAGCTAAACTCAAATTCTCGTTCATCACCAGATTTTACAGAGTCAATGAATGAAATCCTTTCACCTGAGAGAGAAGCCAACGCCGCTTTTTTCTCAACAAGGTCAACAATCCTCAAATTAATAATTTGTGCAAAAGAAAATTTAACACTCAATAAAAAAATTAAAACGCACAAATAATTCCTCATAATTGCCTAACCCTATTATATAAGATTTGAGCTTTCCTCTAATTTCCAGTTTGCTAATCTATTTTGAATAAACATCTTTCCATAATGGGTCTTAAAGTAATTCTCTCGCTCAAAGGCATCTTCTTTATTTAAACAAGCTTCAAAATAAATTAGCTTCAAAGGTCTCCAATATTTTCTAGATTCTACTTCGCCTCTATTATGCTGCTCAAATCTTTATTCTAAATTTTGAGTATCACTTGCATAATGCTTGTTGTCTTTCAAACTCTTTAATACGTAATAGAACTTTTCCATCTTCTAAAAATTTAAAATTATTTTATAGGACTAATCCTTAAGGCAACGAACACTGAAACCGTTATCTTTGTTGAAGTCGCTGAGGAGGATAAAATTCCCATTGAGGTTTAGACTCAGGAAGTTAGCGTAGTTTGAACCGACCTCAGAAGAACTCCAATAGACAGCTGTGACCCCTAAATCATTGAAGAAACCAATGTCGTTCCGGTAGCCCGCCAACAACGCGGAAAATCCACTCGTGTTTGTTCCAGCTCCACCACCAATTCCTTGCCCAACTGCTTTTAGTGCATTCCCATCATTTCCTACTGCATTTGCAAGCGTCTGAAATTCAGTAATCGTTGGTATATGCCAACCAGGTGGACATATTCCCTGTGATCCAGGTGTTAGAATGTATTGCATTGCTTCATTCCACTGGTATAATCCGCCATAAGTATTACAATTTGCAGGATCATTATCATAACAATATTTTTCAATCACACTGTTGTTTCCTTGGTCTTGAATTCCAGGTATCATTGTTCCCACATCTAGATTTTCCTTTAACCAACATTGTGTTTCTATTAAAACCGTGTTATATATCTTACCGTCGTAATTCACAGTACCGCAGTTATCAAAAGGATTAAGTTCAATAATAATCATTCCATTCTGGCTTACTTTAACCCAATACCCCTTTCCTCGGTTTAGAGTATCTGCTTGATAGTAACCCCCGCCTGGCACATATCCGAATATTGAACCTTCAATTATTCCTGGTGGTTCGGTACTGATAATATCTATGATTGTACCAGTTGAAAGTGAACCAATTAAATTCCATCCAACACTTACTTCAATTGTGTCAGTCCCTGTTTGGGAATTTATAGTACTGTTGAATATCATCAACAATGCAGAAAAGTATAAAACGTTTTTCATCTTTTTATTACCCTCGTAAATAATTACAGAAAAATTTATGAAATGTTTCTATTGTAAGTATAAAAACAGATGTATTTGTTCTTTGTGTATAGGCTTGTCTAATACAAAAAGGAAGGATGAAAGCCTCAGTAAGAATATTTCTCAAAATTCGCCCTCTAGTTAACTTATATAATAATATAATAAAATCAACAGTAACAATAAATAAATTTCTAGTGATGGATATAATTTTTAAGTTTTTATCTAACTATGATAGGTTTTTAGGGAAAACGCTATTTATGACGTTGTTAAATCACAAACTTTGTTGTAATTATTTGCTAATTACAAACTAATTTTTCTGGCCAATTATAAAAATAATTGCTTTCTAAATTCGTCCGCAGTCGCTCTCGACTCAGTGGTGCAAGCACCACCCTTTCAGGGCTGGCGTCAACTTGCTTCGCTCGTTGCCTGGCTTCGCTCGCTTAGCCCCTCTTTGTGCTGTTCGCAGTCGTGGGTTCTAAAACGCTTTGTGCTTTTATCTAATCTTCAATTACTACATCTATTTTCATTTTTTTATATAATATTCGGAAGAAGTGTTAAATCGTATTTTAGTCTATTATCCCTAATTTCAGCTATAATTATTACTTTTACATTTTTTTCTTGACAAGATATACTTTATAAATTATATTAGGAGTAGTATAAGTTACATATTGTGTAAATAACGTTAATATTTGTATACTATATGTAACAAATTAACAGATTTAGTAAGAAAGGTCATCTCTATGAATGTTAACAAAATTGAGCAACTGGACGTGAAGAGGTTTAAGTATCAGCAAAGTCTGGCACTCGCCGGTTCTTTGTTTGTTATTGTCTGGTTTTTAAGGTTTTTTGCTCTAATATATTTTAGTTATGATGAGATACTATACAGCATTCTTATAACATTAATTCTTCTGATTATAATTCAACTCTACTCAGCATTTCATCTCATCAAGATCTCTAACGAATTAAGAACTGATAATGACCTAAAGGATGCACTGAATAATGAACTTGTAATGTTATATCAACTAAAATCCTGGCGTCATAGTTTCTTCTCTCTCATCCTGTTTTCAATTCTACTCGGGATTATTTCTTCAATTGTACCAGTAGATGATTTAGTTTTTGTTCTCGTTTCTTATCCATTGGTTGGTTTTACAGTTTATAATATGTCATACTATCTCTATTTAAAGAAGTATTAGTATGAAGAAAAAACTTAAAAATACAATCAAAGTCTTCCGTGCAATGAATGATCTCACGCAGGAAGATCTATCAAAACTGGTAGGCGTTACACGTAAAACAATTAATACTATAGAGAACGGCGTATATGTTCCTTCAACTTATTTAGCATTAAAATTGGCAGCGGTTCTAGGGACAACAGTTGAAAAAATATTTGCCATCTCCGAAGAAATAAATGAAGGAGAATCTGCAGAATAAAAACAACCTAATGAGGTCATTATTTCAAAATTAAATTATGAAAGGAATTCAACAATGGTGAACATTTCAATAAAATTTATAATTCCAATAGTAAGTTGTATAATTGCAATCCTCAGTTTTACAGGCATAATACTTAATAACGATATAACCGGAAGAATAATTTTTGGTTTATGTTGGTCAATGATAACAATTGGATGGATAATCTACTTGTTTAATTTGAACAGAAAGCTTCAATAGAAAATTGAATTTGTCAAAAATAATTGCTCTTTTATTAGTAGCCCATTTAAAATATTTCGATATTTTTCTAGGAAATTGTAATTTTGTATTAATGCAGGTCAATAAAGAATATACAATCATTAGCCCTAAGGATGGTCCATACACTTCGAAATGGGGCCTTGAAAACCTCTTTACTTGTCATTTCCCTGATGAAAAGAAAAGCGAAACGGAATACTCTCTTTTAATTTTTGAAGGGACAGGGTCAAACCCTCAACTAAATACATCTCTCTTTAAGGGGGTAGTCAGTAAGATGCAATCTCTTTCTGGTGATGTACATTTCTATCCTGATTCTTCACCAGATGCTTATTTTGATAGGTTGTCTTATGTCCTGAAAAATACATTGAAAATAAATCATAAAGATTTTTTTCATCATTTAACTAATTGGGAACAAAATGTAAAATCATTAGCTATGAAGGACGGTGCTCATTTTGAACCTAATATAGAAATCTTTGTTAAAGTATTTATCTTTATAAGGCTAGGTTATATCACTAATTATAAAAAACTTGCAGATATTTTTTCAATGCCGATTTCGCTTTATGTTCCTTTTGAAAAACTATTTGAGCAAAAGAGACAACAAAAATAATTTACATCTCGGTCACCTCAGCTGATAAAATATAAGCTGGTATCTTGTGAAATTAAATGAGAAAGAAGGAATTAATATTCTATGTTCACAAATTTGATCATCGAATATTTTCAAGACACTGAATGTTTATTTACGACTTACAAAAAGTTAGTCGAGTAATCATGGGTTCATATCATCTTGATGGGTATTGTAATATAATAACTTAGAGTATTCAAGTAACAATTGAGTAACAAAATTATCGAGAATGAAGAAAAAGAAAAGCTATAAAAGGAAAATAAAAACCCCCACCAACTTTCATTGATAGGGGCTTCAGTAGATTAATATCTCTTTCTCTTACTTCATCAAAATCATCTTCTTAACTGATACAAATTTATCAGTCCTTAATTCGTAGATATACATTCCTGTTGCTACGTTCTGTGCATTCCATTGATACTGGTATTTTCCAGCTGTCAATGAAGAGTTAACCAGTTCTGCCACCCTTTCGCCTAATGCATTGTATATCGATAACTTCACATTGCTTACATCTTCTGGCAATGAGAACTCGATTGTCGTGCTTGGATTAAATGGATTCGGATAGTTCTGTTCCAACGCATAGACTGTTGGTAGTAACTCTCCAGTTACCATCAGTTTCTGTATTGTTGCATCACTGATCACTACATCTTCGCCTGACTTCAGGTTAACGTTTATCGTCTTGCCTGTCTCATCCATCAATCTAATATCCATTCCATCTACTCTTACTGTTAATGGATATGTTACTCCGCTCATATCTATAGTCTGCATTGAACTGTTTATATCTTCTGCTATCCTTCCACTTCCGTACCTGATATCAAACATTCCTGTTGGTGGCATTGGGGGTAGTTCGTACTTGTTAAGATCTACTTTACCTTTTACTGCATAAAGTGTATAATTTATTCCTGATGCATCAGTTAGTAATATCTTACCCCAATCCTCTGGGAACCATTCTACAACTTCTCCACTACCTTTACCTAATGGAGGTGCAGTTAAGTTAACTATCGATCCAGGTCCCGTACTTTTTACCCAGTATCCGTAACCAGGGACTATATCAGTTGCCGGGTTATATCCACCTGAATATTCAAAGATTGAACCTGTTATAATTCCCGGCGGAGATGTTTGTAATGTGGCTGTTGGTTCAGTAACCTCATAGAGTCCGAAAAGGTTCCATCCGGTAACTAATGGTACATCAGTGTGAGGGACTATCTGTATATCAGTATAGTTGTATACCTGAGCACCTGCATTCTTCATCCAGTATCCTTCTGATGGTGCTGTAGTAGTAACTGCTACATAACCACCACTGTATTTGAATACATCAGCTGCAGGGTCCTTTCCTGGCCACCAGGTAGTTACTCCCATTCCAGCAGGATTTGTTCCCGGTACTGATACCATATTCCAGCCATCTTCAATATTTACTGAGAGTGCAAATGTTGGTTGATCCAATATATAAATTGGAAAATTCTCTCCGAAATTCCATTGATCACCTGTTGGATTACCATTTCCATTTACACTGTTTGCAACTGAGTATAGGGTATCTGTCACTAAACTATCCGGTGCTATGAAGAAAAAATCCCAGTATACAGTATCGTTTACAAATGCATTTGGGAATGTATGTGTTAGTTCACCGGATAAAACTTTGGTCAAAGTATCAGATGAACTTAATTCACCAAAATATGATGCAATATTAAAACCTCCAGCAACTGCAGACCCTCCAGTCATTAATAGTTTGTATTGAACCGTATCCCCTTTAAATACGGAATCCATACCTTCTATCCATACACTGACAGAACCACTAGGGATAGAGTTGTGACAAACACATCCAGTTCCACCATCCCTTAATGTCATTCCAATTATTCCATCTGAATAGTTGATATTTGCATAGATAATAATTGTCAGGAAAATAACAACAATCAGTATACTTATTTTCATTTTTTCTCCTGAGTAAAATAAAATAATTCCACTTAATAGGACCAAATAATATAAATCAATGGTCCTACAATCAAACTTAACCTTCTGAAATCTTAACGAAGCAGAATCATCTTCTTAGTTTGGATGAAATCTCCTGCTATTAGCTGATAGAAATAAATTCCGCTTGCAAATCCAGTTGCGTTAAATTCAGCTTCATAACTTCCCGCAGGTTTTTCTTCGTTAACGAGAGATTCAACTTCATTACCGATTATATCAAATACTTTTATTTCAACAGTAGATGTTTTTGAGATTGAGTATTTTATTTTTGTTAATGGATTGAATGGATTAGGATAGTTCTGCTCCAATGCATAGATTGCTGGTATAAGCTCGCCTGTTACCATCAGTTTCTGTATTGTTGCATCACTGATCACTACATCTTCGCCTGACTTCAGCTTCACGTTTACAGTTCTTCCTGTCTCATCCATCAATCTCATATCCATTCCTTCTACTCTTACTGTTAATGGATATGTTACTCCGCTCATATCTATAGTCTGGATGGAACTGTTTATGTCTTCTGCTATCCTTCCGCTTCCGAACCTGATGTCAAACATTCCTGCAGGTGGCATTGGTGGTAGTTCGTACTTGTCAAGATCTACTTTGCCATTTACTGCATACAGTGTATAGTTTATTCCTGCTGCATCTGAAAGTATTATCTTACCCCAATCTTCCTTGAAGTATTCAACTACTTCTCCACTGCCTTTTGCCAATGGGGGCGAATCTATCGTTCCCGCTGCATCCATTTTTACCCAGTATCCATAACCAGGTACTATATTAGCTGCATTCGAATATCCGCCTGAGTATTCAAAGACAGGTGTGGTAATAAGTCCAGGTGGTGTTGTAGTCAGACTGGCTGTTGGTACTGTATTTTCATAACCACCAATCATATTCCATCCTGCTGCAGCAGCGATAGAATTGTGAGTTACTATTCCTATTGAAGGATAATTGTATATTTGAGCACCAAGATTCTTCATCCAGTAGCCTTCTGTAGGTGTTGTTGTTGTTACTACTGTATATCCACTACTGTATTTATATACA
>JAOTUT010000071.1 GCA_029863735.1 Ignavibacteria bacterium | reverse complement strand
ACAAATCTGGAGAACCATTTGTAAGCTTTGGTGCCGGAGTAGGTTTCTAAAGCCTCCAATAGTTTTATTATAGTCGGGGTGGGGGGATTCGAACCCCCGACCTCTTCGTCCCGAACGAAGCGCGCTAACCGGGCTGCGCTACACCCCGCATAAGTTCTTTACACATATGGAAAAATTACTTTGAAAAGATAATATAAATTGAATAAACACGCTAAATATGGAATGTATCTTTGGAAGGATTTTTGAACCCTAAGTGTTTAAATAAAAATGAGTTAAACTATTGAACTATTGTTTTTGTTTATTTTTTGTAATATTTTAATAGTACTTAAAAAATGGCAATTCACTTTAAGTGAATTGTAAAATGGAAAGTACTAAACATATCAACAACAAATAAATGAGGGTACACTTATGAAAAAACTATTTACTTTTCTTTCAATTTCTGCCGTTTTACTCTTAATGAGTAATTCTTTTGCGCAAGACGCATCTGTACAAATTGCGAAAGACGAATCTGTACAATGCGGTGACAGATCTGTAGCATGTAATGCATGGGCATTTGGATTTGGTTTTACATACCCAATGTATGTGGGTATCAACGGTGCAGCATTAAATACCAGTGAATTTTATGGAGGTCATATCCTGATTCAAAGAAACTGGTCAGAACACATTGCCTCGAGAATAAAAGCTTCATATAACCATGTCGCTGCTCAGTATTATTCTAATTATATTGCGAACAATGGCGAATATGTTACAAACAACATGATTACAGGAGATCTTGATCTTATTTATTACTTCGCTCCCTGCGAACCTTGGTCATTGTTTCTTGTAACCGGTATTGGAATAAATTATAATAAACCTGAAGGACTTGGTGTGGATGCTGCACTTGATGGTGAATCTAATACTGCTGCACAATTTAATCTTGGTGCTGGAATAGAAATAAGAATAGGTGAAGATTGGAGAATACGCGGTGAAGGTACCTATCATACCATGGGTAACAGCAAAATAGATGGCAGAGATACCAGAGATGGTAGTGAAGATGGTTTCTTTGGTGGCAGCTTCTTTGGTGGCAATTCCAATGACTCTTGGATTCACGCAGACCTCGGTCTTCTCTATTACTTCAGTAAAGGAGAGCCTTCAAAATATTGCCAAGTTTATACTGGTCTAGGCGAAGTTGATTACAACAGAATTGAAGATATCGTAAGAAGATATCAAACTATGCCGACTGAAGTTGATTACGATAGAATCTGTGAAATCGTTAAAAAATGTATGGGACCGACCAAAGTTGAAGATAAGTGGGTTCTTGTTGGTGTAAACTTTGACTTCAATAAAGCTACACTTAGACCAGAGTCTTATCCAATTCTTGACAATGCTGCTGCAATTCTGCTTTCTCATACAGACGTAAATGTTGAGGTACAGGGTCACACAGATCAGATTGGTTCCGATAAGTACAATGATCAGCTTTCGCTTAAGAGAGCCGATGCTGTAAAGAAATATCTCATTGCCAAAGGTGTTGATGGAAGCAGATTAACAACCGCTGGTAAGGGTAAGAGAGACTTGTTATTTAAGGATTCCGATCCTGTTAGCAGATTCTATAACAGAAGGGTTGAATTCCACGTTAAATAATTTGGATTACTAAATATCCATATTTTTGAAAAGGGATCTGAAATATGATCCCTTTTCCTTTTTAAATTATTATAAAATTTGAATGAGTTTTTTCTACTTCGTTTTTTTTGTAAGTTAGGAATGAAATAAAATTATTTATTAACCTTTAATTCTATCCGGAGAGATGGAGAAGGAAATGAATCTTAAATATTACTACACCTCCAAGAAAAGAAATTCAGGAGGTTTTTTTGTATGAAGATTAAAACTAAGGTCGTAGACGGCGAAGGTCTTAACCGAATCCTCACCAGAATTACTCACGAAATATTAGAAAAGAATAAAGGCTCCCAAAACCTTGTTCTGATGGGAATGCGAACACGAGGCGAATTTCTTGCCCGAAGAATTCAAGATAAATTCAAAATTATCGATGGAGCTGATTTACCTCTCGGGGTTCTTGATGTAACCCTTTATCGTGACGATTTTCGAATGAGAATCAAGCAGCCAGAAGTATCAGTTTCAGATATCACTTTTGATATAAATGAAAAACATATAATTCTGGTTGATGATGTCCTTTACACTGGCAGAACTGTACGTTCAGCGATGAATGCCGTTATGGATTTAGGACGTCCTGCTTCAATTCAACTTTGTATTTTGGTAGACAGGGGACACCGCGAGCTTCCTATTCGGGCGGATTATGTGGGGAAAAATATTCCAACATCACAAAATGAAGAAATAAAGGTTCGAATGACTGAAGTTGATGAAGAAGATGCAATTTATCTCGTTGAAGTAGATGGGAAGGAGGGCTGAGGATGGCATTATCAAGCAGACATTTACTCGGCTTGCAGGGAGTTCCAAAGGAAGATATTCAAACCATCTTGGATACTGCACATACATTCAGAGAAATTTTAGAAAGGCCAATCAAGAAAGTTCCTACTCTGCAGGGTAAAACCATCGTTAATCTTTTTTATGAAAGCTCAACAAGAACAAGAATATCATTTGAACTGGCGGAGAAAAGATTATCTGCAGATGCAATTAACTTTTCAATTTCAGGAAGCAGTGTAAGCAAGGGAGAAACTTTTAAAGACACAGTTAGAAATATCGAAGCGATGAAAATTGATATGGTTGTCGTTAGACATTCTGCAGCAGGAACACCACTCTATTTAACAAAGATTTGCAATGCTAACGTAATCAATGCCGGAGATGGAACTCACGAGCACCCAACTCAGGCCTTACTTGATATGTATTCAATTCGGCAAAAGGTAGGTAATCTGGAAGGTCTAAAAGTTTGCATTCTTGGCGACATCTCACATAGCAGGGTTGCTCTCTCAAATATTTTTGGTTTGAAGACAATGGGTGCAAAAGTTTCAGTATGCGGTCCATCTACTATGATTCCAAGAGATATTAAAAATTTAGGTGTGGATGTTATTTATAATATCGATGAAGCGATTCAGGAAAATGATGTACTAAATGTTTTAAGAATTCAGCTTGAAAGAAAAGCAAGAGAATATTTTCCTTCAATAAGAGAATATGCGAAATATTTTGGCATTACCCAGGACCGTTTGGATAAAAACGGTAAAGAGATTTTAATACTTCACCCCGGTCCGATAAACAGAGGTGTCGAGTTATCTTCTGAAGTTGCTGATGGTTCAAATCAGATAATACTTTATCAGGTGACTAATGGTGTTGCCATAAGGATGGCAGTTTTATATTTATTAGGAACATTAAACTAAAAGATTTGTTATGAAAATAGTTTTAAAAAATGTTGATGTAATTCATCCTGAAGAAAAAATAAATCTCAAAGGAGTCTCAGTACTATTAAATAACGGGTTGATCTCCAAAATTGGTGAGTTAAGTAGTGATGAGAGTAAAGACGCGAGGGAGTTTGATTTTTCCGGAAACATACTGGTACCAGGATTATATGATATGCATGTTCATTTGCGTGAGCCCGGTAGAGAAGATGAGGAAACAGTTATATCAGGTTGTAACAGCGCTGCTTCGGGAGGATTTACAGGCGTTGCTTGTATGCCCAACACTGAACCAGCAATAGATACAGCAGAAGTTGTTAAGTTCATTAAAGAACAAGCCTCAAATCATTTAGTGGATGTTTATCCGGTTGCAGCAGCCTCTCTCGGTCGTAAAGGAGAAATTATTTCTCCGATGGCAGAATTAGTTGAGGCTGGTGCAGTTGCTTTCTCGGATGATGGTGTGGCGATTAAAACATCATCCGTTTTAAGAAGAGCTTTTGAATATTCCAGTATGTATAACGTTTCGATAATTGAACATTGTGAAGATGAATCTCTTGCAGAAGGTGCAATGAATGAGGGTGTCAATTCAACCCTTCTGGGGCTTCCTGGGGTACCTTCTGTTGCAGAGGATATAATAGTCAGCAGAGATATTTTGATGGCTGAATATACCGGCGGTAGAATTCATATTGCACACATCAGCACAAAAAATTCTGTAAATCTTGTCAGAGAGGCAAAGAAAAAAGGAATAAAAGTAACTGCTGAAGTTACACCACATCATTTTACTTTAACTGATGATTCATTAAAATCTTATGATACGAATTTTAAAATGAATCCTCCATTAAGAACACAGGAAGATGTCGATGCAATTATTAAAGGATTGAAGGATGGAACAATTGACTGCATTGCTTCTGATCATGCTCCTCACTCTATAGAAGAAAAAGAATCTGAATTTCAATTTGCACCAAATGGAATCGTAGGATTTGAAACAACCGTCGGTTTATCATTTTCTGAATTATTAAAAAAGAACAAACTTAGTATTGAAGAACTCATTAAAAAGTTATGTATGAATCCGCGTAAAATTCTTAACCTGCCAATTCCCAAATTTGATTCTGGGGAATTAGCCAATTTCACCATTATTGATCCGAATCTTGTTTGGACTGTCGATATTTCCAAATACAAAAGTAAGTCTAAAAACTCACCATTCGATAAAAAATTGCTAACCGGAAAGTCTGTTGCAGTCATTAATAGAAAAAAAATGTTCCATGAGGATCAATGGTTAGATTTAAGCACTGCTTAATTTTTATCAACTACCTGTCTAATATTCTATACGGGAAAAGCTAGTTTTTTACTAATTTTTTAAGTTTTTGAACTTTTTCTGATGGCATCTCATTTGGTTTCTTCTTTACGTAGATTAAACAAAAGAGGTGATAAAATGAAAAAATTATTAAAAACTTTCGCGGCAATAGCAATCTTATTATACCTAAATGGTTGTGACGTCAATGAACCCGAATATATTGTGGATTACATTCCACCTGTTGTGCCAAACGGAGTTAAAGTTTCTATCGGCGATAACAGAGTAGATCTTTATTGGAATGAAAACAGAGACGTTGACCTAGCGGGTTACAATATCTACTTTAGTTATTCTTATGATGGTGAGTATCAAATAATTGGTTCAGCACCTTATAATTATTTTATTGATGATGAAGCAGTTAATGGTAATAAATATTATTATGCAGTTACAGCTTACGATTACAACGGCAATGAAAGTGACTTAAGCCTGGATGTTGTCTATGCAACAGCAAGACCGGAAGGTTTTAACCAGTCAATTTTTGACTTCAGAAGATTTCCGAACAATTCGGGGTACTCATTTGCTCTTTATTCAGTTGTTGCTTATGATAGTATTGATGTGGATTTCTTCTTTGAAAACTATCAGGGCACATTTTACCTTGATGTTTATGAAGACACTGATATTCAGGATCTGGGACCCACAGTTGATATTTATGATATTCCTTACGCTCCAACAACTGGATGGTCAACTACTAAGGATGCGATCGCATTAGTTGGTCACACATACGTAATCTGGACCTGGGACAATCATTATGCAAAGATTCGTATATCAAATATTACCAACGAAAGAGTTGTATTTGACTGGGCTTATCAAACAGTAGAGGGCGAAAGACAATTAAAACCTTCTGTATTAGGCAGCAGGAAAGCACTCGAGAAACAATGGAACAGATAGCACGATGGGGCAATTGCCCCATCTCTTTTTATAGATTTATGATTGAGATTTAATTAAATTAGGGACAAATGAAGACAACATTTTTTATATCAGTTGTAATTTTCTTTTTAACCGGCAGTAATCTTTCATTCTCTCAGGATGAAAATATTAAGCAAAACCTCAATTCAGACAGCAAGATTAAAATACAAACAATTATTTTTAATGATATCGAATCAGGTATTTTAACGAATGATGTTAAAAAAATTTCTAAGTATTTTTCCCCTCAACCTTATATAAGTTTAATTAATGGTGTGAATGGTTATTACTCCTCAAACCAGGCATATTATATACTTGAAGATTTTTTTACCTCCTACAAAGTTGTTTCTTTTAAAATTGGTGAGACGAAAACTGAAAAATCGGTTTCTTATGGAAAGGGAGATTATTACTTTGAAAAAAAGGGCAAAAGAGAGGTTGCTCACTTGTACGTAACTCTTAGCAAATCCGGCAGTAAATGGCATATTACGCAAATTTCGATTAACTGATGATTAAAAAAATATTAGCATACTTTAAAGGCGATAGAAAATATTTTGCTATCGTCTTTTTTATTTTAGCTCTGATTTTTGCAGTTGGTCTAATCGCTCCGGTGCTGGTAGAAAATAAAAAAACAAAATGGGATGCCGAATTATCGCATAAAATCATGGAGATTGAAGAAGGTGTGAAAGGTCTGTTGGCTGAAAAAGAATCCCTTCTTATATCAGTGAAAGATCGCATTAAAAATGAACTTCATCAAACTTTAATTACTGCTGATTACGAGTATGGAAAACTAATATCGCTTGTAAACAATAAAAATTTCGATAATTACTCAGTTGAAATTGTAGCACCCAATGGTAAAATCATAGCCTGGAACAACAATCTGGCTATTGAACAAGATGATATATTTCCTTTTGTTTATCCGATCAATGAGGTGCACTTTTTTAATTCTCCATTAATTACATATCTCAACATAATCGATACAGTAATACTGCACTCGGATAGATTCTATTTGATTTTGAGCACACCAATTGAAAAGAAGTATTCGTTGCAAAATAAGTATTATGTTGATATTAGTTTCAGCGAAGAATTATCCGACAGATTTAATACTCTATTTAATGTTTTCTATGACCCATATGCGCCACCTTCAAAGGATGGAAGAAAACATTCTTTAATCCTTCTAAATTCTGAAAAAAGTAAAATTGGACTTGTAAGTTTCTTCAAACCATCATTGAATATTAAAATATCTGAAATACAGGAGACTGCAACCGGAATACAGATTTTATTATTGGTGATCGGGATATTTTTTCTGACACTTGGAATGAAGTCTGATTTTCGGACTATAAAAAGAAAATCCATCAGATTTATAGTGTTGATAATTTATTGTGCCGGAATACGATCAATTCTATTTTGGTCAGGATTTCCATCCAGGTATCTTGAAGGTCCCCTTGTTGATCCATCATATTTTTCTTCAACATTTGCTTCGGGAATTGTCAAAACTCCGATTGAGTTTTTTATCACAAACATTTTTCTTTTGGTTATCGGAATTAATTTTTTTCTTTACGTTTTTCAATATTTTAGAGAGAAAGGCTCTGGTCGATTTAAACTTTTAATGTTTATCATTTCTCCTGCGATTGCAATTCTTTCATTCTATACTATGCGTGG
>JAOTUT010000070.1 GCA_029863735.1 Ignavibacteria bacterium | reverse complement strand
GTAAGTGAAGCATTTCAGTACGCCCACGAAATGGGAATGGCAACAGTTCTGTGGTGCTACCTCAGAAATCCGGAATTCAAGAAAGACAAGGACTACCATGTTTCAGCAGATTTAACGGGACAAGCTAACCATCTCGGTGTTACTATTGAAGCAGACATAATCAAACAGAAATTACCTGAGAATAACGGCGGTTATAATGCAATAAAATTCGGAAAGACAAACAAAAAGGTTTATACCGATTTAACTACAGATCATCCAATCGATTTAACACGTTACCAGGTAATAAACAATTATATGGGAAGAGCCGGACTGATAAACAGCGGTGGTGCTTCCGGTGAAAATGATTTTGCTGAAGCAGTCAAGACAGCAGTTATTAACAAACGTGCAGGCGGTATGGGATTAATTTCTGGCAGAAAAGCTTTCCAAAGACCGATGGCGGATGGTGTGAAGCTGCTCAATCTTATTCAGGATGTTTATTTAACAAAAGAGATAACTGTAGCGTAAGTTTTTTTGGCTGCCACGGTGCAACTCCCGCTAAGCGGGACAAGCTGTGACAGCCTTTTTAAAATCCATTATTAAGTACAAAAAAGGCACAATGAATCAAAAATTATTTCTATATATAATTTTTGTTTGTATGGGTTACAGCAGCAATGCACAACAACTGATAACTTATAATCTAGAGAATTCTTGCATTAATTCAGTTACCTACTCTTTAGCTCCTGATTCCCTATATGCAATTTCTATCAAAATGAATTCTGATTGTACTATAAATTTTAAAAATTTTACCAGGAAAAATATTGGGAAGTCTTTAAAGATTCTTAAGAATGGCCATTTGATTGTTGAGGCAGTTATAAAAGAAGAAATTGATAGTGGCTTAATTACTATTCAAAATTTACAAGATACTAAGGAGACGCTTAAATACTTAAAGATATTGATTGAGTGATAGACTGATTCAAATAATTTATTGCTAAGTATTTCTTAATAATTTTTCTCAGTAACAGCAATTCTACAATCACATCGGAATTTTTCATTTACTAATCATATTCTCAGGCATTTGAACTGCGACAATTTTTCCTTGCGCAGTTATTTCTCCTTTTGCTGCGACTGTGATTTCAGAAATTACTTTCTTTCCTTTCGACTCCAGAATCTTTCCGCGTAACTCAAGTTCGACACCAAGAGGAGTTGGTTTTAAGTAATCAACCTGAATTGATGCAGTTACAAAACGAAAGGGAGGAAGTGTATCAATCTCTCTCCCATCTGCTTTGTAAGCAGCTAATGCTGCCGTACCGGTTCCGTGGCAGTCAATTAATGAATCGATCAAACCTCCGTAAACATAACCCGGAATTGCAGTGTGATATGCTTTGGGTGTAAAACGTGTTACAGTTTCATCACCGTCCCAAAATGTTTTTATTTGATGTCCGTGGTCATTAAGTTTTCCGCAACCGTAGCAATGAGCCACATCATCCGGATAATAACCTTGTACTGCTTTTGATTTCATTTTAGTTTCCCTTTTTAATTTCTCAAAATTAATATCGCACCCAAAAGAATGAACAAAACCGCAATAATTTTTTTTAGCAAATTAGAATCTTTAAAAATTCTTCCACCAATAACAGTAGCCCACAAAACTGAAGTTCGCTTTACAGCTAGTGTTAAAGCAACAGAAGCAAGACTAACTGACACAATCTGCGTATAACGGTATCCTATCGTAAGAACTGAAATTAATATAATCCAGAAAACGTCTGTTTTATTAATTTGTGGAGAATGATTCTCCAGCTTGCCTTTAAATGAAAAGTAAATTATGAAAAACATCAAAGCAAAATAGAAATGTTGAAATGCTGTTAATGAAATTGGTGTAAAATCTAATTTTATTAACAATAGCTTATCCATTACAGAAGAGGCAGTAAACAACAACAATGCAGCCAGTATGTAATGATGATACTTTGATTTAAAAAATACATTCAAAGGGAAGAGAATTTCCTTTAGATTTTTACTTTCAAGAATATAAGTGCCGGCAATCAATGAAATCAATCCGAGCACCTCGTAAAATTTTAACGCTTCACCAAGAAAAAGAAAAGCAAACACTGCTACAAATCCCGGTGTTAATGCAAGCAATGGCAATGCATTACTGATTTGTAAATTCTTCAGCGCTGTCATCACACATAAAAACGCAGCGACACCTATTAATGATTTTATAAACAGAACAGAAAGATTATAAGAATTTATTGTGTTGTAATCGACAAAGAAAAAAAATGGGATTGACAGAAGAAGGTTTGCAATTGAAAGATAAAACGAAAACTGAACAGGATTAAGTTTGAACAGAACTTTCTTCTGACTTATTGCAGCGAAAGCAGATAGAAACGAAGAGAGCAGTGCAATGAAAAACCAGGTCATCGGAAAAATAACTTTTTTAATAGTGAGAAGTTTCTATTCGTATATCATTCCGGTCATCAGACTCCTTTCGTCATTGCGAGGGAGGAACGACCGAAGCAATCTTTGCATTTCAATTAATAAAAAAGATCACTTCGTCCGGATAATGCCGGACTCGTGACGGCAAAACGAATAAAAATTAAAACTCCACAGCTAATTTAAGAAATATATTCCTGCCCGGCTCAATTGTGATGCTTCCTCTTGTAGTAGATAAATGATTGCGGTATGTAGTGTCAAAAATATTTTCAATACCAGAATAAATCCTGAAACTTATACTTGAAAAATTTAGCTGGATTGTGTTAAGAAGAAGATTAAATACAGTATAACCGGGAGTTGAAATTTCACCTTCGGCAATGTCATTTTGTTCTGCGAATATCGATGTATAAATATCCGCATTAAGATATTCGAATAGTCCAAATTTAAAACCAATATTTCCATTCGGAGCTGGTATCTCAGGAAGGTTTCCATTAGTAGTCAGATCATCTCCTTTGACATAAGATATAGTTGTATAAAAAATATAGTCACGCCAAAAATTGTAATCTGTTCTGAAATCGAATCCATAAATTCTTGCCTCACCGATGTTTGTTTTGATGAATGCATTTCGTCCTTCAAAAACTCCCGGTACTTCTGTCACAAGATCATTGTAATAGCTGTAAAATAAATTTGAGATTATTTTGAGATTACTTGAGTAATATCGTATTCCAAAGTCAGAGGAAAGTCCTTTCTCAGGCTGCAAATCAGAATTGCCAACACGAACATAACTGCCCTGATCGATGTATTGAAATCGTTCTTCAAGAGAAGGTGAACGGAATGAGGAACCTAATCCTAAAGTCAGATCAAGATTAGAAAATATCGAATAAATAAATCCGAGATTTGCACTGTATGAAGAGTTGTTCGTGTCTGTGCTATCCCAGATAATTGTTTGATTTGCGGGTTGAGAATTTAAAGTTCCATTAACAATTTCATAAATCGGATTTACGGTTTCTTCGCTCGTTATATTTATGAAATCGTAACGTAGTCCAATAGTTGTGGATAATTTATCTTCGAAAAGTTTAAACTCATCTTGTGCAAATATTCCAAGACTTCTGTATGCAGAATTCGGCAAAGGCTTTTCACCGATAATCTTATTTGTTGTGCTAACCACATTGCCCGATGAATCAAACACTTCAATCAATTGATATTTTTCGCGTTGACCATTATAGATTCTATCCCAATAATCAAAACCAAATATCAAATTGTTACTTTTAAAGAGCCAAAAATTTCCTTGAAGCTGTGCGTTGTTGTTTGTATGATCAGCACTCGGAGTAATTTTTAATACGCTTACTCTTCTTGACGGATTTCCATTTGAAGCAGGAATATTCTGAACAATATAAGGAATGTTTTCTACGCTTCTCTGGATGAGCTGGTATGAGTACTTTGCTGAAAGTTTATAGAAGACTTTTGAAATATTCTGAATTTCATATCCTGCAGAAATTAATTCACGTCTTTCATAAGGATATCGAACATCTGCATTATATGGAAAAACTGAAGCGCCCGGAATACCAACATTGTTTGCTCTGAAATTTTGATAATTAATTTTTAATTTTTGATTATCGATCGGCGAAATGTTTAATGCACCTGAAAAACTATAATCTTCAAACTGACTATTTTCTAATTCACCTATGGGTGTTTGTATATTTTGAGCCTGTCTGTATGAACCAGAAATTTTTGCTGACCAGAATGAACCTCCGCTGAATAATGATCCTCCCAAAACTGATAGACTATTAACTGTGTTGTACTCTGCCAGTACGTTCCCATTTAATGAAAATTTATCATAGAGCGGTGGTAACCTGGTGATGATGTTAACAATCCCTCCCGTTGCACCTGAACCATAAATCGAAGATGACGCACCTTTGATAACTTCAACCCTTTCTATGTCGTTAAGATCAATCATCGACAATCTTGCTGCAACATCGGTTGATGTTACTACTCTATTTCCATCAATCAAAGTAATAATGTTTTCACGACTTAAACCTCTGATACTTATTTCTGTCCCCCAAATACCATCGCGTACTAAAGAAATTCCCGGTTCGTTTTGTAAAATATCGGGCAATGATACTGCGGGTCTTTTTTGAATTCCTTCCTTATCAACTATCAATTCAGCAAAAGGAGAATTACGAAGGTAATCTTCAGTTCTGTTTGTGCTGACCACAACTTCACCCATTTCTATAAGTGATTGTTCCAGACTGAAATTTTTAAAAGTAAAGGCGGAATCAATTCTTATATTTGATGAAACTGGTTTGTAGCCAAGGCAGGAAATTTTGATTTGATAAGTACCTTCGCTTAATTCGCTTATACTATAATCACCATTACCATTTGTGTAAGTCATATAGTTGTACGAAATAAAAACTACCGCTCCCTGAATTGGAGAATTAGTTTTCGAGTGGTTTACTTTGCCTTTTAAGGTAAGGGATTGTCCAAAAGTAAATTCGGATAAACTTAGAATTAGTAATAAGAAAAGAGTTGTGTGTTTCATCTTTCTTGCGTTTTTACCGCAGAAGCAGTTAAACTCATGATTCGTAAAGTATTTTAATGGTAGGTAACATTCCCCTGAAAGGCATTCCTAAATTATTTGCTTACCGTGCTAAAAGATAATCTACAATCTTACCGAGGTCTTTAATGTTTTTATTTCCATACGGAGGCATAATCTGGTTCGGATATTTTTGTTTGTATTCCTGGAATCGGGCATCGTTCATAAAATCATTTGGATTTCGAAGGTAATTAAGAAGAGTTTCCTTTCCCCAATATTGGGATAAATTTTTCAGCGCCGGAGCCAATGTTGTCCCTGCTAAATCGCTGCCGTGACAATTCGTGCAACCAAAATTAGAGACAAGCTGAGTTGCACTTAATTCAGTTGTATTTTCTTCCATCATTTGATTGTTCATTTGTGATGAGAGATCACGAGTTGGAGCTTCTTCTTTTTTTGTTGCTTTCTGAAGAATGAAAAGTAAAATAAATGCTGCGAGGAATGCAGCAACCCAAATCTGTGGTTTAGTCATAATATTTTCTGTTGTTTCTCTGAGTTTCTAATTATTGAGGGTCAAAATTATTAAAACAAGCCTACTTAAACAATGTGAATCGAGTTGGTTAATTTGCTAACCCTTCTTTGGTCTGTAAACGTGAGTGCTTTGTCCAAAGAAAACTTCAGCAGCTTCCATCATAGTTTCAGATAGAGTAGGATGAGGATGAATAGTTAGTTTTAAATCAGTTAGATTTGCTCCCATTTCAATAGCAAGAACACCTTCTGCAATTAACTCTCCGGCACCGGGACCGCAAATTCCTATTCCAAGAATTCTTTGCGTTGATGGCTCAACTAGTATTTTTGTTACACCATCAGATCTGTCAAGTGTCACTGCTCTGCCTGATGCTGCCCAAGGAAATTTTGTGACTTCGTAATTAATCTTTTTTTCTTTGGCTTGATTCTCAGTCAATCCTGCCCAAGCTATTTCAGGATCCGTAAAAACAACAGCAGGAATTGCCATCGGTTCAAATACGGATTTGTGTCCAGCAATTACTTCAACTGCAACTCTTCCTTCGTGTGAAGCTTTATGGGCCAGCATAGGTTCACCAACAATATCTCCAATTGCATAAATATCAGGGTCGTCCGTTTTCATTTGATTGTTTACATTTATCCAGCCGCGCTCATTCACTTTTACTTTTGTGTTCTCTAATCCCAATCCTGAGGTATCAGGTTTTCTTCCGATTGACATTAAAACATAATCGTATGTGTTTTCTGTTGTCTTTCCTTCAGCATCCTGAATCTTAACCTGAATTCCATCTTTCACTTCTTTCATCTCAACTACTTTTGAGTTGAGCATAATGCTCTCAAATTTTTCTTTTAATTTTTTTGAAAGATGAGAAACAAGATCACGATCAGCACCTGGAAGTAATCCATCCAGCATTTCCACAACAGAAACTTTTGAACCAAGTGCTTGATAAACAGAACCAAGCTCCAATCCGATGTAACCGCCACCAATTACAAGAAGTGATTCCGGAATTGCAGGAAGATCAAGTGCTGTAGTGGAATTAAGTAGTCTTTTGCTATCAATTTGTAATGAAGGGATAGATGATATTCGTGAACCGGTTGCGATAATTATTTTGTCGAACTTAAGCTCTTCTTTTTCACCTTCTTTCTTTTTAATAACTAATGTACTCGAATTCTTAAAAGTAGCCGTTCCCTGAACAAAATTTACATTACGGTATTTTGCAACTGTGCCAACACCACCTGTTAGTTTCTCGACTATCTGGTTTTTCCACTCACGAAGTTTATCGAGATCGATTTTAGGTTTGCCAAATTCAATTCCCCAGTTTTTTGCTTCTTTGGTTTCACTCAGAAGTTTTGCGACGTGCAACAGAGCTTTTGACGGAATGCAACCACGATAAAGACAAACACCGCCGGGATTTTTTTCTTTATCAATTAAAGTGACATTCATCCCAAGATCAGCAGCGAGAAATGCAGCAGCGTATCCTCCTGGTCCCGCACCAATTACAGCTAAATTTATTTTTTCAGACATAAAACTTTCATTAAAAATTAACTTTTCTTTACATAAATATTTTCAACGGTTCTTCCAAAGCTTCGCAAACCCATCGTAAAAACCTTGCAGCATCTGCGCCATCAATTATCCGGTGATCATACGAAAGAGATAGAGGAACCATCAGTTTCGGTTCAAACTTTCCTTCTTTAATATAAACGGGTTCATAATTTCCACGTGATACCCCGAGTATTGCAACTTCGGGTGAATTAACAATTGGAGTAAAGTATGTTCCGCCGATTCCACCGAGATTTGTAATTGTGAAACATCCGCCCTGCATTTCCTCAAGAG
>JAOTUT010000069.1 GCA_029863735.1 Ignavibacteria bacterium | reverse complement strand
GAAATATTTTTGCCGGAACAAAAGGAGACGGCATTTTCCGGTCAACTGATAACGGACAAAATTGGATCGCAGTCAATTCGGGATTAACAAACCTGGATGTTAAATGTATTACAAACAACAGCCAGGGTGATTTATTTATCGGGGCTTATAATAATAATGTATATAAATCTACCAATAATGGCGATGATTGGACACAAATTACTTCGAATCTTCCCTCCTCACAGGTCAAAACACTAGTTGTTCTACCAAATGGTGATATTCTTGCAGGATTGGACTGGGAAGGAGTATTTAGAACTACTAACTCAGGGACGAGCTGGGTACAAACCGGAACAGGTTTGCCAGCTGGATACTTGAATAATTTTTCGCTTGATGGAGCTGACAATCTTTATCTTTCATGCTCTTCAAACGGTTTATATAAATCAACAGATAATGGGAATACATGGTTTTCAACAGGTATCACATTAAACACAGTCTATGCAGTTATAACTAATGGAAATAATGTTATTGCTTCTGGTGATGGTATTCGGATATCTGAAGATAATGGAGCTAGTTGGGATTTACCAAATGGAGGACTTGTTGGCGATTATTATTTTGCACTTGGAAAAGATAATGAAGGACATATACTAGTTCGGTCGCGAATTGGCGAAATATATCATTCTTCAAACAATGGATTTAACTGGAATCAATTAAGCAAAGAAATTACTAACTTAAACATCTATACTATCCTTACAACATCAGGTGGAAAATATTTTGCATCTACACAGGAAGGCGGAGTTTTTCGTTCAACAAACATGGAGGAAAACTGGCAACTTGTTTTTGGTGATCGAAGAATTACTTCCTTCCTTGAAGGAAATACAGGAAGTATTTATATGGGCACTTGGAGTGGTGAATTCTGGAAAACCATAGATGATGGTGTAAATTGGATTCAACTTGGTTCACTTCCTGATGGTGTTGGGGCAATTGAAGTTGATTCAAATGGAAATTTATTCGCAGCAACGGGTAGCGGAGTTTATAAGTCCACTGACGCTGGAACCACATGGATTTATAACGGTTTAATAGGTGTATCGAGTGTCATGATAATGAATGGAAATATATTTGCCGGTTCAATAGGTAATGGAATCTATCGTTCAACAAATAGCGGTAACAACTGGACGTTGTTAAATAATGGATTAACGAATCCGGATGTTGTATCAATGACCTATAATTCATCAGGATATTTATATGCAGCCTCCAGTGGGGGACTCACAGGGTGGGCTGCTTTATTCCTATCAACAAATAATGGTGATGATTGGATTAGAATAGATCAGGACTTTGAATATGACAATAATCCTATTGTTTTGGTAAATTCTATTGATGAGGTTTATGTAGGCTTATCTTCACTGGTTATGAAAACTACTGATGATGGACAAACCTGGGATTCAGTTGGTACTGAGTTTTCTGTTGGCGAAATTTTTGATTTAAAAATTGATATGAATGGTTATCTTTTAGCCGGAGTATTCGGAAGCGGAGTTTGGCGATCCGTTTATTCCACAACATCGGTTGAAGATTTTATTTTACCTACACAATTTAATCTATATCAAAATTATCCAAATCCATTTAATCCCTCAACAAAAATAAAATTTTCTATTCCTGAACCGGATTTTATTCAAATAAAAGTATTCGATGTACTTGGCAAGGAAATAAAAACAATAGTCAATAACTTTAAAAAAACCGGAACTTATGAAATTGATTATGACGCAAGTAATCTACCAAGCGGAGTATATTTTTATAGAATAATAAGTAGAAACTATACAGAAACAAAAAAAATGTTGTTGTTAAAATGATATCGCCATATAACCAGCCAATCAAGCCGTAAGATTCAGTCGATCTGATTATTTGCAGTTTGTGGTTATTAAGTTTTTAATTCATTGTTCTTAGTAAATAACATTATCAATTAATCAATTTATTATCGCCGTAAACCGTTCAGCTTCGGCTTATCGGCAACGCCGTTATACATCCCTCAAAACAATATACTTTTGTGATATCCTAGTGATAAATCCAATCGAAATTTAGTTTCTGAATTGGCGACGAAAAATTGGATTGTAATAAAAAATTGTTTGGGCAAAATTGAAACCAATATCCTACATTTTAATCTAACGGGGTATAAAAATCAGAGCTGAGTTTCAGTTGAGTAAAACAGGAGAATAAAAGAAAAGGTTTATAGCAGTTTAGAGGAGTAGATTTTTCCTTCCTCTTGTAATCTTCTTACATCTTAAAATTATCCAAAATTTAAAGCTTATTGTGATGGCACTTTTTTGTAGCTGAAATAGGTTATTATGATAGATTAAGTTGCCGCTGAGACCGTATTAAAATTTTTCCTCCGGTATGGAAATTGAAACCGATAGTAAAATATAAGAACAAATGATGCATTATTACCAAATATGAGAACATTTATAATTGTTTTTGTTGGAGTTTTCTCCCTTTTAACAAATTCTATTTCTAACAGTGCGCTTGGCGAGAGAAACATAACTTCAAGTAACGATATCCTTTCTGATACCGATTATCACCGATTACTTCTTACTAGTCTTTATACGGAATGTGAGCTCACAGATAAATTAGATTATAATGTATTTAAGAGTGCGATGGATGGTTACAACTCTATTGAACCGACAAATAAAAAACTACTTTCAATAATAGATTATTCAAAACCATCAACCGAAAAAAGATTTTTTGTTATTGATGTTGAAAATCGCAAGCTGCTTTATAATACGTTAGTGGCTCACGGAAAGAAATCAGGATATATAAACGCAACTAATTTTTCGAATAAATATGGATCACATAAAAGCAGTCTTGGATTTTTTAGAACCGGTAATTCATACTATGGCAAAAGAGGTTATTCGTTACAACTTGAAGGATTGGAAAAGGGTATAAACGATAATGCCAGATTAAGAGGAGTTGTTATTCACGGTGCAAATTACGTTGATGAGAGATTTGTCGGTGGAAACGGTGTCATTGGACGAAGCTGGGGTTGTCCTGCTGTTTCGAAAAAATTATCAAAAGAGATAATTGATCTGCTTAAAGGTGGCAGTCTGCTTTACATTTATGCGGATGATGAGCTTTATAAAGAGAAATCAGTGTTAGCAAACCTAAATTTGGATGAGAATTCTAACCTGAATTAAGAAGCTTTAAAAATCCACCCGTTTATTTTTTATAAATTGCGCTATTTACCACCAATCAATTATAATCCTGCTCTTCACAATAAAATACATTCATTTGTGATATCTTCGTGATAAATCAAACCTAAATTTGACTTGTTCATTTTATGAACTGAAACTATTTTACATTAAAATTTGTTTAAGGATTTATGATGAAATATTTATTAAGCATATTATTTACATTAGCTTTATTTACAACTGCCTGCTCAAAGTCTGAAACGAAAAATTCTGATGAGAACGCTGAAACCAATAATAAGATTATTACGTTAAGTGGCATTGAAGAAATTGCGACTCTTGCTGGCGGATGCTTCTGGTGCATAGAAGCCCCGTTTGAAAAAGTGCCCGGAGTTGTAAAAGTCATTTCCGGATATGCCGGCGGATCAAAATTGGATCCAACGTATAAAGAAGTCTCCAGCGGTAAAACAGATTACCGTGAATCCGTGCAAATATATTATGATCCATTAGTGATCAGTTATTTAGAGATTCTCGATATATTCTGGAAACAATTTGACCCAACCGATAAAGGAGGTTCGTTTGGAGACAGGGGATTTCAATATACTTCAGCAATTTTTTATCACGATAAGGATCAAAAAATGCTTGCTGAAAAATCTAAAAAAAGATTAGATAAATCAGGTATATTTGATGAGCCGATAGCAACACCAATAATTAAGATTACAACATTTTATCCTGCTGAAGATTATCATCAGGATTTTTACAAAAAAGATCCAAACAGGTACTACAGCTACCGTAAAGGATCAGGAAGGGATGCATTTATTATGGAAAAGTGGAGCGACAAAAAAAATTATACTAAACCATCGGAAGAAGAAATAAAAAAGGGTCTGAATGAACTTCAGTATAAGGTTACACAGAAGGAAGGTACCGAACGTGCTTTCAATAATGAGTATTGGGATAATAAACAAGCGGGGATCTATGTTGATATAGTTTCCGGTGAGCCGCTCTTCAGTTCAACTGATAAGTTTGAATCAGGCACAGGATGGCCAAGTTTTATTAAACCCATTGATCCGAAGTATATAGTTAAGAGGGAAGATAAAACTTTAGGAATGAGAAGGGTTGAAGTAAGAAGTAAAATAGGTGATTCACATTTGGGACACGTATTTGACGATGGACCCGAACCTACCCGTTTAAGATACTGCATGAACTCTGCTTCGATGCGCTTCATTCCAAAAGAGAAAATGAAGGAAGAAGGTTACGGCGAATATCTCTGGTTAGTTGAGTAAAGTTTAGTTTTGGATGTCACGGACTATTCCGTGACATCTTTCCATTTCCATACCGCCCATATAAATTCCATTGAATCTATTCTTAATATCAATTAGTTTTCCGTTGTGACTTTTACCCATTGAGGTTAAAATGAACAAACAGACATTCCAGAGTTATTTTTCCGAGCAATCTTCACTCCGGCCCCGCACATTTGTAACCTCACCAACTTATTTTATTAATAAAAATATTCTAGGGAGAGATTATGAAAACAATAAATTTGTTTTTCGTTTTGTTTTTCCTGTTATTCATTATTCCAGATTTATTAACTGCACAGGATATCAGTGTTCATTACTTTATTGGAAAACCAAAGAGCGATGTGATAAAAAAATATGGGAAACCGGCGCACCAGGATAATAGTAATCCGAATATGATGTGTATGTTCTATCAAACCAAAACAAACAGGATGATTTTTGTCTCGGATAAAACAGGTATTTATCAGTCGGAAGCAACTGCAAATTATAATTCTGAAGCCAAAGCGAGAAATGTGGTTGATGATTTTATCACTGGTTCTGTAGGAGATGGGTTTGCTGTGGATACGGTTTCAGCAAATGATTTTCAACTTTATAAATCAGGTGTAAAAGCAAATCTTCAAGTGAGTGAAAATAAAATCACCAAGAATTTTGATGTGAATGTCAAAGCCAACAGATCAGAAGATTAGTTGTAAAATTTGCCTCTAAAATCCTCCTGACTTCCGATACTTACTATTAAGTAAAGTATCAGAGTAGCTTATTATCAAACCAGCACAAAAAACCGCATCAAAATTATTTGCACAAATTTTGATTAAAAAGAGTAATGAAAAAACTGTTTTTAAAATTTTCTTTTTTATTTCATCTGATCCTATTTCTTTTAATCGGTTGTGAAGATGATCCGGTAGCAACTAATAATAATACCACTCCCTCCAACAGTATAGAATCGGAAGTTCATCGGCTCATAAATTTACATCGCACAGGGATTGGATTGGAGGCACTCGAGTGGAATAATATAATTGCTGATGAATGCAGATTGCATAGTCAGGAAATGGCACACGCACATATAATTAATCACGATGGTTTTAATGAAAGAATTAATATAATCGGCGAAACAATTTCATGGAGTTGGGCTGGTGAGAATGTTGCATATAACTACAGTGCACAGGGCGCGGTTACAGCCTGGTTAAATAGTCCCGGACATAAAAGTAACATCGAGAGTAATTCAGATTTAACAGGCGTTGGTGTTGCATTAGATGAAGACAGTACAATGTACTTCACACAAATATTTATAAAGAGTAGTAACTGACATTCATTTATTTCCTTCCAACATTTGCAATAACAATATTGATTTTAATTTATAAAGTTTTTTAATAATCTTTCCGTATTCACTTATGGAAATAAAGTTACTACTATTTATAATCCTATTGTCGAAAGCAAGTTAGTAAATGAAAATTAAAGCAATTATAACAGGCACAACCGGAATGGTTGGAGAAGGTGTTCTGCACGAATGCCTTCAGCATCCTGATGTTGAATCAGTGTTAGTAATAAATCGAAAATCGTGTGGAGTAAAACACCAAAAACTGAAAGAAATAATTCATAAAGATTTTTTTGATATGTCTTCAATTGAAAATCAACTTGCGGGATACAATGCGTGTTACTTTTGTGCAGGAGTTTCTTCAGTCGGGAAAAAGGAAGATGAGTATAAACGAATCACTTATGACTTAACAATGAATTTTGCTAACACATTAGTAAAGCTAAATTCGGATATGACTTTTTGTTATGTATCAGGAGTTGGAACTGACAGCACAGAAAAAGGAAGAAGTATGTGGGCACGTGTAAAAGGAAAGACAGAAAATGATTTGTTGAAGCTTCCATTCAAAGCAGCTTATATGTTCAGACCGGGATATATTCAACCAGTAATAGGATTAAAAAACGCTTATAAAATCTATAAAATATTTACTCCGATTTACCCTGTGTTAAAAAGACTATTTCCAAAGTATGTGGTTGCACTGGAAGAGATTGGTTTAGCGATGATAAATGTTACATTGTTTGGTTCTAATAATAAAATATTGGAGTGTAAAAATATTGTACAGCTATCCAGGCTATGAAAAATAAGCACTTAATTCATTATTACTTTATTGACGGAATTATTAATTCTTTAGTTTCATTATCACCACCAGTAAAAGTCCTCATATTTTCCGGTATATGTCCGAAGTCGCTGAATGCATCAAGCTTCATACTTCCATCTGATAGAATGCGGACAATAGTTAAACTGCAATTGGAAATGCTCATCTGAAGCCACGCCATTGTATCAACTTTTAAAACTTTAGTAACAAAGTATCTTATTACATTTCCATGGCAAACGATAATATCATTTCTATCACTTGCGTCGGGAGATGGAATAAAAAATTCCCGAAAAGCTTTTTCAAGATTATCCACACATTCAGTTAATTCTTTGTGATCAGTTTTTGTCATAATATCTTCCCGCCAGGTTGGGGGAGTGCACTCGCGTATGAAATTTGATTCTTTTATGTTCAGCTCAGGAAAGTCGTCGTTAATTATTTGTGTTGTTTGTTTTGCCCTTGTCATCGTACTGCTGAATAATGATGTAAACTTTATGGGCATTGATTTTAATCTTGCAGATAGCAACCTTGCCTGAGCTATTCCAAGCGGAGTTAATTCCTTACCAAGGTCTGAGTCGCTTGTATCAGCTTGATTATATTCACCGTGACGGATGAGATAAATTGTTCTACCCCCATTTTTTTCTGAATTATTAATTTGGCCGCAAGTAACAGGTGAAAGTAAAATACAGATAAGAAGTAAAACAATTAGTGTTAAGAAGTTTCGGTTTTTCATAATTTATAAATTT
>JAOTUT010000437.1 GCA_029863735.1 Ignavibacteria bacterium | reverse complement strand
GTTCGTGCAATTATGGCTGATAAATCAGGTGAATTTACAGCACGTGCATTAACAAGAAATGTAAATTCAGATAAAGCAAAAGCATTAAAAGATCTTGGTGCTGAAGTAGTTGCAGCGGACGTTGATAACTACGAAAGTCTTAAATCTGCATTTGCTGGTGCATACGGTGTATATGCTGTTACATTTTTCTGGGAACATTTTTCTGTAGAGAAAGAGACTGAAGAAGTAAAAATGATTGCTAAAGCAGCAAAGGCTGCAAATATTGAACATATAATCTGGTCGACTTTAGAAGATACCCGTAAATGGGTTCCATTAAGTGATAACAGAATGCCTACTCTCCAGGGCAAATATAAAGTTCCTCATTTTGATGGTAAGGGTGAAGCCAATAAATTTTTTACTGAACAAGATCTTCCAGTAACATTTCTGTTAACTTCTTTTTACTGGGATAATTTTATTTACTTTGGAATGGGACCAAAGAAGGGGCCGGATGGCAAGCTTGCTATTACACTTCCTATGGGTGATAAAAAACTTCCCGGCATTGCCGCACAGGATATTGGAAAATCTGCCTATGAAATATTTAAAAAAGGGAATGAGTTTATTGGAAAAACCGTTGGAATCAGCGGACAACATCTAACAGGGAAAATGATGGCTAATTCTTTTACTAAAGCACTGGGACAGGAGGTTGTTTATAACGCAGTTCCTTTTGATGTATATCGCGGCTTCGGTTTTCCAGGCGCTGATGATCTTGGAAATATGTTTCAGTTTAAGCACGACTTTGAAGAGTACTTCTGTGGTGCAAGAGATTTAAACTTTTCTAAATCACTCAATCCCGAATTGAAAAGTTTTGATGAGTGGCTGGAAGATAACGCAAGCAAAATTCCATTAGAGTAATGTTTCTCAAATTGAACTGATTAGTTCAGAAGTAGTAAAGCCAGGATGAAAGTCCTGGCTTTTTTATTGAATCCCAAATACAATAACTTATGGTTGAGCCTTGGTAATAGTTTTAATTTTAACATTGACTTTCCACAATATTATTTTGATATTTTGAACTGTTGAAAAGAAGTATAGTTTATCCACTATGTCTTTCCGAATAGTTAAAGCATTTAATTTATTTAACAATTAAAGGGAATGAAGATAAAATAATGCTACCACCTAATTAACTTCTTTTCAAAATTGACAGGAGGTCTTATGTTTTCATCAAAAGGAAATCAGTATCTTCTTTTTATCCTCACTTCACTCGTAATTTACAACTGTTCCGAGTCTACAGAACCTGACAATTCGATATCTGAATTAATACCTTTGAAAATTGGCAATACTTGGAATTATAACAGAACAGTTTATGATTCTACAGGTGCCGTGATATATGATGAAAATATTACTTCTACGGTTGAAAAGGATACAACCATTAATGGTATCGAATGGTTTGATTACAATGATGTACCTGCTGGAATTTGGTTCACTAATAAATCAACTGGGTATTGGGCTTTTGTAAATGCTAGTACTGGAAATTTTCTAAATGATACTTCCTTTATTGTTTATAAATTTCCAACCCAAGTGGGCGATCTTTATGATATTCCCGGAAGCACAGTAGAAGTTATAGCTATTGACGAAATAGTTTTGGTCCCTGCTGGAAAATTTAAAATTATACACTTAGTATCCACCTATCCTTCACCAATTAGCTATCTTATGGATTCCTTTGAAATTTTCATTGCACCGGGAGTAGGTATTATTAAAAGAATGCAAATAGGTAAAAAGTATGATGGGACTAAGTTTATTGTATTTACAAGTGAACTGGAGAGTTATTCAATAAAATGATTTACGCTAATATTTGTTGATAAATAACCTGTTATAACTCATAGTCTAATATTATATATAGCTTTGTACACAATAATCATGAATTCTAATTTAGGATACATAATGAGAAAAATAAATTTTGTTTTTGTGATTCTCTTTGCTTCAGTGCTTCCTGCACAATCCCAATTGCAGGAATTCATTGATCACGTTAACTCGCTTGGCGATCCTGTGGCGAAACAGGCTGCTGTTGACAGCTTTATGACTTATGCAAGAACTGTTGGTATCCCTTTCATTGAAGATTCAACTGCAAACTTTATTTATTTGGGATATCAGAATTCAGTTAGTGTCCCCGGTGATTTTAATGGATGGAGCACAACTGCATGGCCAATGACACACCTCAGCCAGACAAACTTTTGGTATAGATCTGAAATCTTTGAACTAGATGCAAGACTAGATTATAAATTTATCATTAATGGAAGTAACTGGATACTCGATCCTGAAAATCCAAATATTTGTCAGGGAGGATTCGGACCTAATTCAGAACTTTCGAT
>JAOTUT010000068.1 GCA_029863735.1 Ignavibacteria bacterium | reverse complement strand
TCTTAGGTACTATATAATTTGAGTTATGGATTTCACACCATTTCATTTGCTGAAATAAATAATCAACTAAAAGCTGCAATTAATTGGTTAAAAATTTTTATACCCAATGTTAGCCCTACAAGATTTGGAAAATATCAAAAGGATATTGAACATCTCATCAGTGTGTTAAATAAAAACCAAGTTCATTTATTAAATAAACCTGTATCTTCTTCCTCAATAATGAATTCACTCTACGAAGCGGATGAAATTATCCAGATTTATTTAGGGCTCCGAAAATATGGTCAGATTGACTATTTGAATAAAAAATTACCAATTTTTATCAAGGGTCCATTAGAAAGCAAATCTGAAGCAAAAAGTGTTAGTGCTCACCAAGCAAGAGATATTTCATTTGAATTATTCATCGCTTCGTTATTCTCATTCACTTCTTTTATTGTTGATTTTAGTACAGAATCGGATTTACTTATTAGCAATAAAACATACAAAGTGTTTATAGAATGCAAACGGCCCGCCTCGAATACTTCAATACGTTCAAATATTAAAGTTGCTTCCAGTCAACTTAAAAAGAGATTTAATTTATATGCTGATGGAAAGAATATTTATGGCCTTATTTTTATATCTATTGAGAATGTCATAAATCCAAATCATTCTCTTATTCATACTTCAGATGAGCATGAACTAACTAGATTACTAAATTCAAATATGGAAGCGTTCATTACTACAAATAGACAATATTGGGATAAAATTGAAGACAAAAGAATTATAGGTGTTATTGCCTTTTTCAAATCTTTTGGTATTTATGAAAACAAAAGAATACCATTATACATTCGATATGCTGCTGCAAATAATATTATCAATAGGACCGAAAATGAAATTAACATATTAAAAGAAATTGCAATTCCAATAAACAAACAATTAGCAACATCTAGTCCGTGACGAAACTAATTACCTTTTCTCATGCATCTCAAGAATTTTATCCGCTCTTGGCTTATACAATGTCAGATAGATTAAATCCAGATAAGCGTTCACTTATGGAATTTTTTCCCTCCCTTCTTTGTTTAGATTATTATGAAAACCTATCAACTAAAAACAGTTCAAAATTTACCAATCGGGATTGACGAAGCCTGGGAGTTTTTCTCCAATCCCAATAATCTTTCGGTAATAACTCCGGAGTGGCTTAATTTTAAAGTAACCAGTAAGCTTCCGGATAAAATGTATGCTGGAATGATAATCGCTTACAAAGTACATCCTGTTTTGGGAATACCCAACACTTGGGTAACAGAAATCACTCACGTTAAAGAACCGTTTTATTTTGTTGATGAGCAGCGTTTTGGTCCGTATAAGCTATGGCATCATCAACATCACTTAAAGGAAATTGAGAACGGTGTGGAAATGTCAGACATAGTTACCTATGCACTTCCGCTTGATCCGCTGAGCAGACCGATTAATTCGCTGCTTGTTAAAAAGAAAGTAAAGGAGATATTTAAGTACAGAGAGAAGAAGCTTGAAGAGTTATTCCCGGTTGTCATTGCGAGCGGAGCGAAGCAATCTATACCCTAATTACTGAGATTGCTGCGTCGTCCTTGTCTTCGACAAGACTCAGAGTGACAAAGATTCCTAAATTTTAAAGGCGAACTAAAACAGTTCGCCTTCTTTATTATCCTTACAAAAATAATTTACTTCACATCCTTGTCTTCTTGCATTTCCATATGCCCTTCGTGAGCATCGTGACCTTCCATCTTTTCCATTTCCATCCAGGGATTAACGTCTGTGTTCCAGGTTTCGACCTTCATCTTCATTGAGCCATCATCCTGCATTTCCCAAATGTTAAGATATTTTCCGTGATCATCCCACGGCATGTCCATTCCGGGTACCTGCATTGTAATATTATAAGTACCGATATCAACCACAAGATTCCCCGATTGCATAACATCTGTAGATGTAGTGGAAAATGCGGTTATTTTCATACCAGACTCTTCCATTTTCTGTGCTGACTTTTTGCAAGCTTCGAGTCCTTTCAGCATCGGCTCATAACTGGGCATTGAAATAATGTCGTCGGAATAATAATCCCATAAAGTGCTCATATCTCCGCCAACCATCTGCTCAGCATATTTATCATTCATCATCTGAACCTTCTTCTTCAGCTCGCTCATATCCTGTGCGTAAACTAAAGAAGAGAGAAAAATTGCAGAGAAAAGAACTGCAAAGATTTGTTTCATAAAACCTCCTTTATATATTTAAATGAAATAGTTTTTGTGAGCAACTATAAAATGATAATTTGAAAATTAGAAATCAAGGCTTGATTATTAGATTACTATTATTAATATATTTGATAAGTGTTACAATTCCTTAAAAAGAAAGGGAAACAATGAATGCTAAAGAAAAACCCGAAGTCGGTTCAATAACCTGGTTTGATTTAACTGTTCCGGACGCGGAAAAAGTTAGTGCCTTTTACAGCAAAGTTGTCGGGTGGAAAACCGCACCAGTATCAATGGGTGAGTACAATGATTTCAATATGAACTCACCTGAAAGCGGACAAACCAATGCGGGCATCTGTAACAAACGAGGAGGCAATGCACATCTTCCATCACAATGGATTATTTACATTACTGTAAAAAGTGTGGATACAAGTGCAAAGATATGTAAGGAAAATGGTGGCAAAATTTTAACTGAACCCAAAGTTATGACTGGTTACGGAAAATTTTGTGTTATTGAAGATCCTGCCGGTGCTGTTTGTACTTTGTTTGAACCATTATAAAGTTTTCCCCGCCTCTGATAAAGAGGAGGGGTGTCCAGATTTATCGGGACGGGGTGGTGTTCACTACGTTAATTAATGATGATGCCCACCAACACCATGAACATGCCCATGCTGCATCTCTTCGGATGTAGCATCTCTCACGTCCAATAATTCAACATCAAACTCAAGATCTTTTCCTGCAAGCGGATGATTAAAATCAATAGTAATATCCTGATCATTTATTTCGCTCACAAGAAAAGGCATTTGTTTTCCATCCGGTGAGTTTGCTATGTACGTCATTCCCACCTCGATATTTGCTTCTTCAGGAAACTGATCTTTCTTAACCTTTTGGATAACATCGTCACAATATTCTCCATAAGCATCTGCAGCAGAAATTTTAACATTTTTCTTACTGCCGATTATCATTCTATTTAGTGCTTCCTCAAGCTTGGGTAAGATGTGATTTGTACCACTTAAAAAAGAAAGCTGTTCTTTATTTGCAGACGAATCGAGAACTATTCCTTCTTCATCTTTTAACGTGTAATTGAAAGTAATTACCTTGTTCAAACCAACGGACATTAGAACTCCTTTTAAAAAAATTGATATTGTGCTTACATAATACAACAACCATTAAAAAATACCAATTAATCAAAAATATTCATTTCATTTTTGCTTCTTAATATTAATACAAATACGTTTAACCAGTTATATTCACTTTATTATTACAATATGAAAACAAAGACCGCTATTGCCTTTTTAATTTTCAACCTAATTTCGTTTCAACTATTTGCACAATTCGGTTCACAAGATTCAGGCGGACCGCTTACTCCCGAATGGGCTGCGTATGATGTTAAGTTCTACAACATTAATCTCCACATCAATCCTGACAAGCAAACAATAAACGGCTGGGTTAGTGTAACTGTTGAAACTGTTACAGATATGAATGAATTTGTCTTAGATCTTGATGACAGGTACAGAATTACAAAGATCGTTTGGGATTCCCCTAATAAATACAAAGAACTTTCCTTCACACACGAAAATGGAAAGATAAAAATCCAACTACCGGAAGAAGTGATAAGAAGAAGTTCTTTCACAGTTAAAATTTTTTACGGCGGAAAACCAAGAGTTGCAGAAAATCCTCCGTGGGATGATGGATTTACGTGGGCAAAGACAAAAGGCATTCAGACTCGGGGGAGTTTGCCAGATATATCAACAGGTGAACACTGGATTGGTGTAACCTGCCAGGGCGGAGGAGCTGATACATGGTGGCCATGCAAAGATCATCCATCCGATGAACCTGATTCTGCTTTACTCAATTGGACTGTTCCCGGAAATTTAATTTGTGCTTCAAACGGAAAGCTGAGATACATTCTTGATAACAAAGAAGGTACAAAAACTTATTGCTGGTTCGTTTCAACACCAATAAACAACTACAGCATTTCAATCCACGTTGCACCTTACGACACAATTCAATATAAATACACAAGCGTAACAGGAGAAGAAATTCCTGTAAAAATCTGGGTTCTTCCCGAAAGTATGGAGAAGGCAAAAGAGCATTGTCCGGAGTTTTTAGACCATTTAAGATTTTATGAAGAGCTTCTCGGTCCCTATCCTTTCCGTGCAGATAAATACGGCGTTGCGGAAACTCCTTACCTCGGGATGGAACATCAAACTATAATTGCAAACGGATATGGCTACAGAGATGATCAGTTTGGATTTGACTGGCTGCATCATCACGAGCTTGGACATGAGTGGTGGGGCAATATGGTAACTGCAAAAGACTGGAGTGATTTTTGGATTCACGAAGCTGTCGATGGATATATGCAAACTCTTTATATAGAAGATAAGCTTCCCGATAAAAATTCATCTGCATTTATGATGAACTGGAAACTCTGGAAAAACGAACAGCCCATTGCACCAAGGAAAGAAATGACAAGCAACGAAGCTTATACAAACGATATGTATTCAAAGGGATCTTACGTTCTTCACACTTTGCGTTACTATCTGGGAGATGAGATTTTCAGAAAAGTTTTGAGAAGATGGGCATACCCTGATCCAAAAATGGAAAAAGTAACAGTCGGAAGGCAGTGCAGGTTTGCAACGACAGATGAGTTCCTTGAAATTGCAGAGAAGGTTTCAGGCAGAGAGCTGGACTGGTTCTGGGAAGTTTATTTCAGACAGGCATTGCTCCCGGTTCTTAAAACTAAAATTGAAAACGACACTCTCTATCTCGAGTGGAAAATTGAAAATGATCTTCCGTTCTCTGTTCCTGTTGAAGTGCAATTAGATGATGAAATCGTTAAAGTAGAAATGCGTGAAGGTGCCGGCTCAGTAAAAATTCCGGAAGGGGTTGAACCGGTTATCGATCCACATAAATGGATTACGATGAGGGAGGCAGAGTAGAGTAAGAGTATGATCAAGAGTAAGACTCCGCGTTTCTTACTCATACTCTTAATCTTGCTCTATTTTATCAAAATCATCTTCTTCGTTGCAACAAAGCCTTGTCCTGAGCTGGTCGAAGGATCGCCTGCTTTGAGTTGATAAAAATAAATCCCGCTTGGAAGATTACTTCCATTAAATTCAACTTCATATTCACGACTTTGTTTTTCTTCGTTAACGAGTGTTGCGACTTCAATTCCAAGGATGTCGCAGACTTTAAGTGTTACGTTCTGAGTGATACTTACTGAGTACTGAATTTTGGTTGAGGGATTAAACGGGTTTGGGTAGTTTTGGGAGAGTGAGAATTTATTAACAAACGGAATTTCAACTTCAACAATCTGTGAATACTCAAACGTACCGTCATAATCTATTTGTTTTAGTTTGTATTGATACTTGCCCGGACTAACATTGTTATCTGTAAATGAGTAATGCTGTGATTCTGTTGTTGTTCCGTGACCGGGAACAATTCCGATTTTATTCCATTCATCGTTATTCTGGATTGAGCGGAGAATCTCAAACCCCTGGTTATTGGTTTCTGTTGCGGTAATCCAGGTCAGTATAACGTCTCTTCTGGTTACTATGGAAGTAAATGAAAGAAGCTCAACCGGTGTTCCTCCATTATTAGTTTTCAGAATGGTTCCATTACTACCTGCAGCCCAACCAGTAATATTGTCAGTGAAAAATATTGAACTGAGATTCGAAGCTGTCCCACTTGGTTGATATGACCAATCAATACCGCCATCTGGTGTATATAAAATATTCCCGCCCAATCCGGCGACCCAACCGTGATCAGCATCAGCAAAAAAAACAGAAGTATAAGTCTTTAAGGTGTCACTTCTAAGTAATGACCAGTTCAAACCTCCATTTGCCGATTTGTAAATCAGTCCTTTTGACTGTAAAGCATTTTTTCCTGCAATCCATCCAATATTAGAATCGATGAAGAAGACAGAATAAAACTCATCCATAAAAGAACCAAATACCGAAAACCAGTTGAATCCTCCATCAGTTGTTCTTGCTATTTCCGAACCGGCAACTAAACCCAGATTACCATTTACAAAAAAAACAGAAAATAGTTTTTCGTCCATAAATCCCCAATTATTCTGCCATGATGTTCCACCGTTTGTGGTTTTAATAATGTAACTATCATAATCCGTGCTTGAATAGATATAATGACCAACTGCCCAGCCCTCGTTTAAATTCTGAAACTGGACTGAACGTAAATCAACGGGGAATGGCGGATTAGCAAACTGCGCAGACCAGCTACTTCCTCCATCGGTTGACTTCATTATTCTAACATTTTCCCCAACAATCCAGCCAATATTGCTGTTTTCAAAATGTACTGAGTAAAGATTATCCGTAGTTACACCGGGTTGAGTAATCCAATCATTTCCCCCGTTAGTAGTTTTTAAAATAATCCCTTCATCGCCGACTGCCCAGCCTGTGTTCGAATCAATAAAAAATATTGAGTTCAGATTCAGCTGCGTTCCACTGTTTTGCATTACCCACTGTGCGGGTATAGTAATCGAAAGAATAAAAACCAGGGAAAATATTTTAAGGGTTCGCATTGTTTCGCCCTGTGGATTATAAGACTTATTACAAACAAAGTAAAGTATTAGGGATTTATCAAGATAGGTGGTATTCATTTTTTCCTATTTTTGCTTATAAAGATTTCAATCCCTTTCAAATTGGTGATAAAATGAAAAAACTGATTCTACTTTTAATTTTAATAATCACGCCTTCGATACTCCCTCAAACCGATACAATTCTTGTTCAGAAACTAGATTCACTTATAAAATACAACGTAAACCTCGAGCACCGGCTAGATGTACTTGATAAAAACATTGACGATGTTCTGTGGTTTCAACGAGTTGGAGATGTTGCATTTATTGATAAAATATTTATGACCGGTCCGCCAAAATGGAAAGAAACAGACACGACAGATCCTGCATTTGGTAATCCAGTAAAGTTCTGGTCTTACGTTTTCATTCCGAAGGATATTGACTTCAACAAAAAATATCCGTTACTGGTTTTTCCTCACGGGGGTGTGCATAGTAATTTTTCAACTTACTACACACATATAATCAGAGAATTGATGTATCAGCAATATATTGTTGTTGCAGCTGAATACCGAGGAAGCACTGGTTATGGGAAAGGTCACTATGAAAAAATTGATTACGGCGGTCTTGAAGTAGAAGATGTTGATT
>JAOTUT010000067.1 GCA_029863735.1 Ignavibacteria bacterium | reverse complement strand
TTTGCCTTGATCCCTACAACGATAAACGAAGCGGTTACTATTTTGGTTTAAATGCAGCCGGTACGCAGCTCGATGGTGTGCTTTATAACGATAGCTGGGATGATGATTCATGGGATGGTGTTTGGGAAGGTAAAATATATCGGAATGGTGAAGGTTGGTCAGCTGAAATGAAAATTCCTTTTTCTCAAATGAGATTTAATCAATCAGACAGTATGGTATGGGGAATAAATTTCAAAAGAGTAATTGCCAGAAAAAATGAAGAAGACTTTCTCGTTTTTGTGCCTAAAAAGGAAAGTGGTTTTGTTTCACATTTTGCTAATCTAACAGGTTTTGAAAATGTTGAGGGCAGTGGCCAGTTAGAAATTTTACCATACGTTACGGCCAGAGCTGAGTATATTCAATCTGAAGATGGCGATCCGTTTAATGACGGCTCAAATTATATTCCCGGTGCAGGTGCTGATCTTAAAATGGGTATCGGTTCAAATTTAAATCTTAATGCTACTATCAATCCTGATTTCGGTCAGGTGGAAATTGATCCTGCCGTAATTAATCTCAGTGATGTTGAAACTTTCTATGCTGAAAAGAGACCGTTCTTTATTGAAGGTTCCAGTATTTTTAATTTTGGTTATGGAGGTGCACGCAACTATTGGGGATTTAATTGGGGTGGAGCGGATTTCTTTTACAGTCGAAGAATAGGAAGGCAACCGCAGGGTAGCATTCCTGATGAAGCTGATTACACAGATTATCCAACCGGCACACACATTCTTGCTGCAGGAAAACTAACCGGAAAACTCGGTGATAGTTGGAATGTCGGTACTATTCAGAATATAACCAAGCGTGAGTATGCTAGAATATCATCTAACGGAATTCAGTTTGATACTGAGATTGAACCCCTTTCTTACTATGGAATTTTCAGAGTGCAAAATGAATTTGGTGGAGGTCAACAAGGACTTGGATTTATTTCTACAGTAGCTTTAAGAGATTTTAACGATGAAAGACTAAGAGATGAAATTAATAAAAGCGCTTTAACTTTTGGTTTGGATGGATGGACGTTCCTTGACTCCTCAAAAACCTGGGTGCTTGCAGGATGGACTGGTGTGAGTCATGCTTCAGGAAATGAACAAAGGATGATCGATCTTCAGGAAAGTTCAAGACACTACTTCCAGAGACCAGATGAAAGTCACATTAATGTTGATAGCACAGCAAATTCTTTGACGGGTTATGCCGGGCGATTAGTTCTTAATAAACAAAAAGGAAACTTTTTTGTGAACACAGCCTTTGGAATTATCAATCCGGCATTCGATGTTAATGATCTTGGGTTTTTATACAGAGCCGATCTGATAAACTGGCATACCGGTGCTGGCTACTACTGGAGTGACCCAACTGATTTTTACAGGTATCTTGAATTGGGAGCAGCAATTTTTCAGAATTATGATTTTTTGGGGACAAAAACCTGGGAGGGCATTTTTCATTTTGGCAGTTGGCAATTTACCAATTACTATTCAGCAAACTGGGATCTCGCTTACTACACAGAAACTTTTAACAATACAAGAACCAGAGGAGGCCCGCTTACTTTAAATCCTGCAGGTTCTCAAACAACAATTTATCTTTCTTCAGATAGCCGCAAAGATTGGGTTGTGAGTTTTGGTGCAGGACGATACAGTGCAAAACCATCCTATGATTGGTTTGTTGAAGCCGGACTTGAACTACGACCTTTGTCAAACATTTCTTTTATTCTTAGTCCTCAGTTTTCAAGAACATTTGAATTTGCACAATATGTTGATACCTTTAATGACCAAACTGCTACAAACACATATGGTAAAAGATATGTCTTTGGCGAGCTGGATCAGAAAACTCTTTCCGCAAGCATAAGACTTAACTGGACATTTACTCCTCATTTAAGCTTGCAGCTATATGTTCAGCCATTAATCTCTGCAGGAGATTATACAAACTACAAAGAGCTTTCAAAACCGGGTACATATGATTTTATTATTTATGGTGAAAATGGTTCTACTTTCGATTCTGAAACCAACACTGCTGATCCGGATGGTGATGGTCCCGCTCAACCAATAGAAATAGGCAATCCCGATTTCAATGTAAGATCTCTTAGAGGCAATGCAGTTTTGCGATGGGAATATTTACCGGGGAGTGTAATTTATTTTGTCTGGACTCAAACCAGGTCAGAAGCTGAAGAAATTGGAGAATTCAGATTTGAAGAATCTATGACAAAAATGGTTGCTGCAGAGCCTGATAATATTTTTATGATTAAAGTAACATACTGGTTGAATTTCTAACTCACACAATGCTCCATTTATTAAAACACCAAAGTTGCTTACTTTTACACACTAATAATTTACAATTTCCAATTGTTCATTATTAATTATTCTGCCCACGTAGCTCAGCTGGATACCTGCCCGACTTGCTCGGACTAAGGCCGAGTCGGGCAAGGCGGGGAGCAACGGTTTCCTAAACAGAATATGAAATATTTTATTTACATACTGAAAAGTAAAGAATATGATAAAACTTATGTTGGCATTACTAATAATCTCAAGAGAAGGCTTTCAGAACATAATGCTGGCAAATCAAATTATACCAAAAAGTTTAAACCTTGAGACATAGTTTACAAAGAAGAGGTTTTTGATCGTAAAGCTGCTAGAGAAAAAGAAAAATATTTTAAGTCATCTGCAGGAAGAAAAAAAGTAAAAATAATCTTGAATAAGAATAATGCCCACGTAGCTCAGCTGGATAGAGCAACGGTTTCCTAAACCGTAGGTCACGTGTTCGAATCACGTCGTGGGTACGAGTTCCGTTGAATAATATAAATTGGATTTAGCGATAATTTTCCTTCCGTAATAACTCTCATTTATCTTGATTGTAAATAGTTACTGCCACTTTTGTCGTATGCTGTAATAATTACTATCAGCTTTCGAATCTTAAAACAATTATTAAAAAATAAGTCGAAACGAAGTTTCATAATGAAATGGGCCGGTGGCACTATACTTGTCTTTTTAGGGAGCAAAATGCAATCAAAAGGAGTAATAAAATGGGAATTACAGAATTAATTGTCATCGTTTTTTTGGCAGTATTAGGATTTTTGGCTTACAATAATTCGAGAAAAGTAGCAAGAGAATTAAGAAGACTGGGCGCAGATAAATAGTAACAACTAATAATTAGGGGAAAAGAGAGTGCGAACCTTTTAGGTTTGTTCTCTCTTTTTTTTGTTGAATATTTTAACTTTGTTCCCCACACCTGCTATTACTGTATCTGCAATACCATAAAACAAACCCGTTTCCACTACGCCTGCAAAACTTTTTAGTTTAGCATCAAGACCCGCTGGATTCGAAATTTTTTCGATCTTCAGATCAATTATATAATTATTATCATCTGTTATTACCCAGGTATTCCCACGCATTCTAATGGTAGGTATGAATCCATCCATTTCTAATTTTATGCACAACTGAGTGCACCCAAATTTAACCGCCTCTACAGGAAGAGGAAATTTTCCTAATGTATTTACAAGCTTGGAAGAATCGACAATCCAGATATTTTTCTTTGAGTTGGATGCAATAATTTTTTCGTGAAGCAAAGCTCCACCGCCGCCTTTAATTCCATTTAAATTTTCATCAACTTCATCAGCTCCATCTATGGTTAGATCAATGTCCTCAACTTCGCTAAGTTTGGATAATTTAATGCCAAGCGAACCAGCAAGATTTGTCGTAGCTTGTGATGTTGATACTGTTGTAATATTCAAGCCGCCTTTAATTCTTTCTGAAAGTTTCTGAAGCATAAACCCAACTGTTGAGCCGCTGCCCAGCCCAACTATCATTCCGTCTTCTATAAAGTTTACTGCATATTCAGCTGCTATTTTCTTTTCTTTCATTTTTGAACCAAAATTATTAAAACATTCAAATGAAAAATCATTTATTTATTTTTACTAAACAAATTTTTAAGGAGAATAATTATGCACCACTTTGATCCTTCCACAGAAATTCAGGATTATCTTGTATTTGGAGAATATGGCGATGTAAATCCGTCAATAACTGATTCGTCAACCTATACTTTTTTAAGTCCCGAAAAGATGAAAGAGTTATTCGATCATGAAGTTGAGGGATGTTTTCTTTATTCACGACACTGGAATCCAACAAATAAATATTTAGCAGATGCACTTGCCAGATTAGAAGACAGTGAAGCTGCAATAGTAACAGGTTCTGGTATGTCCGCTATTGCTTGTTCAGTTTTGCAGGTTTGCAGTTCCGGAGATGAGGTAATTTCAAGCCGAACTATTTATGGTGGGACTTATGCCTTCTTCAAGAACCTTCTTCCTAGATTCGGTATAAATGTAAAATTTGTTAATACAACTGATCTTGAGGCTGTAAAGAGAGCAATCACTAATAAATCCAAAATTATTTATTGTGAGTCGGTTAGCAATCCTTTACTTGAAATCGCTGATATACCAAAGCTCAGTGAAATTGCAAACAATCACAGCATAAAGCTAATGGTTGATAATACATTCAGTCCAATAATAATAAGTCCAATTCATTTAGGTGCACACATAGTTATCCATAGCCTTACAAAATTTATTAACGGAACAAGTGATTGCGTGGCCGGATGTGTTTGCAGCAGCAGAGAGTTCATTAATCAGATGATGGATATTAATTCGGGCACAGCAATGCTTTTAGGACCTGTACTTGACAGCCACAGGGCAGCAAGTATTCTCAAAAACCTTCACTCACTTCACCTCAGAATATCAAAACATAGTGCAAATGCTATTTACCTTGCTGAGAATTTTGAAAAACTTGGTCTCAAAGTATACTATCCGGGTTTAACTTCACATTCAGGTCATAAATTATTGAAAAAATTAATGAATGAAGGTTTCGGCTACGGTGGTATGCTTGCAATTGATGCAGGTGATGAGAAAACCGCTGATGCTCTGATGAATAAAATGCAGGATGCAAAAGTTGGATACCTTGCTGTAAGTCTTGGTTACTTCAAAACTCTGTTCAGTTCACCCGGGCACAGCACATCTTCTGAAATTCCCAAAGAAGAGCAAATAAAAATGGGATTGAGTGAAGGACTTGTAAGAATTTCTATAGGTTTGGATAACAACGTTCAAAAAACATTTGAACGAATAAAAAATTGTTTGGTTGATGTTGGTTTGCTTAAAACTTAGTGAAACTTTGTGCCTTTAGTGTGTAATTGGTTATAGAGAAAATTAATGTTGAAGTTTTACCACATCTATTGCTGTTAAGTGTTATCAAATCTTTTATAAAAGAATAAGAAAGTTGTAATTATAAAGAACGATCCAAATAAAACATCCGAAGCATAATGTGCCCCGATAACTACTCTGCTCAGTGCCAAAGTAATACTCCAAATAAAAATCAAAGTAAATAAAGAATATTTCATCCACTTCTTTTTATTTGTTGCTAGAATTAATAAAGCTAATAAAATCCAGCCCATTGCTGCATGACCAGAAGGGAAGGAATCAAATCCTGTAATTCCCTGAGGTGAATACCATGGAGTAAATTGTGAAAATGCAGCATCAAGTTCCCTGAACCGGACTCTTCCCCAAAAGTATTTTGATCCCTGGATCAATATTACGTAACCAAACAGAGCCATGCCCACAACTACTTTTGCATATCTGATTGCAATTGCACTCTGCACCTGCTTTATTAAATGCAGAGAAATAAAGATTATTATACTGATTGAAAAAGAAATAATTAAGAATGTGATGAAGTTTTTTGATTCAGCAATGTCGAGAAATATATCAAACAGATAAAAAATTAATCCACTGCTAACTAAAAAGAAAACCACTTTCTGAATGTATGACCAAAGGTCTGATTCAGCTTTAATATATGAATAATAAATATAAACTCCACTGAGAATCACAAGTAATCCAGGAATCATTCCATAGTTTTCAAGAAACTTAGACCATCCGGAATTTTGGTTCACAATGCTCTTTGAAATTTCTAGATCATAAATACCAAATATAATAGCTAGGATAATCCATACAGAAACAAGAAGTATCACAAGCACTTTTTTTTTCATTATCTAATTTTCTTTTTTTGCTAAGTTTATTATTCAAAAGTATCTTTACTTCAAAAATATAAAATTTTGGCAAAGCCATCTCTTTGGGAAAAGACAGAATAAATATGAACATATCATTAGGCAAATATCAAACAGCAGTTGAAAAATCGTTAAATCATATTAGCAGGGAGAGGGTTATTGCACGTATTTGGCAGAAAGATCACACGGTTTGGCGAAATGATCCTACCGAAATATCAAATCGTCTTGGCTGGCTTGATTGTATTGACGTAACAAAAAAATCTTTTGATGAAATAAATTTATTTGTCGAAGAGATTAGAAAAGAAGGTTTCACAGATGCACTGCTGATGGGAATGGGGGGATCGAGTTTAACACCTGAAGTTTTTCGATTCACATTCGGATTGAAGAAAGGTTATCTGGATTTGCATGTTTTAGACAGCACTCATCCGGAGACAATTCTTGAATACGAAAATAAACTTGATCCGAATAAAACATTATACATCGTCGCCACAAAATCAGGCGGCACAGTTGAGACAATGTCATTTATGAAATACTTTTTTACCAGTGTATCTACAAAACTTGGCAGGGAAAAAGCTTCAAAACATTTTATTGCTATCACAGATCCAGAGAGTGGACTTGAGGAAATGGCGAGAAATCTGAACTTCAGAAAAATATTTCTGAATGATCCGAATATCGGGGGAAGATTTTCTGCACTTTCACTGTTTGGAATTGTTCCAGCTGCTTTAATTGGAGTTGATCTTGATAAATTATTTGATGAAGTTTCAAAATTAATTGTTGAGTGTAAAAGGCCTGAAGTGTCTGATAACAGCGGAGCAAAACTTGGAGGGATAATCGGCGCATTGGCTAAAGAGGGGGTGGATAAACTTACTTTAATTATTTCACCTCAATTGAAATATCTGGGCGGCTGGTTAGAACAACTGATCGCAGAAAGTACCGGCAAAGATGGTAAAGGAATTTTACCTGTCGATCTTGAGCCAAGTGTCTCTGTTATTGAGTATGGTAGCGATAGAGTTTTTGTTTATCTGAAAATCACCGGAGATAATTTTTTCGATAAAAAAGTGAGCGAAATTAAAAATGCCGGCTTTCCACCAATTGAAATAGAAATGGAAAATGTTTATCAGCTTGGTGCTGAATTTTTCAGGTGGGAATTTGCTACTGCTGTGGCAAGCTACATACTCGATGTTCAGCCATTCAATCAGCCGAATGTTGAATCAGCAAAAGTTGCAGCCCGTGCAATGATGAAAGAATATCAGCAAAAAGGGAAACTACCTGAACTTACACCAGCATTAGAGTCAGAAGGGATAAAAGTATTTGGTGA
>JAOTUT010000066.1 GCA_029863735.1 Ignavibacteria bacterium | reverse complement strand
TGGTGAGTACCTATTTTCGAAGCAGCTTCAGATAGAGCAGGAAATCTCTTTATAATTAATGATGACTTTGATACTTCATTATGAGCTGCGCAAGCACCAATAATTAGTTCACTTCCGGTTTCATTGATTGTCTTTAATTCCTTAATATCCATTAAAGAAACAATTTCTTCGTTATGACGTAGTCCCTTCTTTAATTCAACTAAAATATCTGTTCCACCAGCAATTGGAGCTCCGCTCTTGCATTGCTCAAGAATTTTGCATGCTTCAATTAGTGTTTGAGGTTTGTGATATGTAAAATCATTTAAATACAAGATTTTAGTACTGCTTTATGTATTAGTGCTTGAAAAACTTTTTTAAATTTCCATTGTGTTTTCGAGCTCAGGTTCCTTTTCACCGTTATTCAGTGCATTTTTGTGAGAGATAGCTTTTACAAGATTAGTAAAAGTAAGATTCAAAGGAGTTCTGATATAGTGCTTTTTACCATACTCTACGATTTTACCATTCATATAATCTATTTCAGTCGGTTTATTACTAAGTAAGTCAACTGCAAGTGAAGGAAAATGATTTCCTGCGTTCTTAAGATATCTAATACACAACTTGACAAAATTATCTCCAAATTTTATTTCCTCTGCTTTTGCCACTTCAACGGCTTCCAGGATAATTTGTTCTACTATTTCTAAAGTATCGGGATGAGCCATAGCTTCCTTCATCGTCATTTTTGAAATAGCACACAAAGGACTTAGAGCAGCATTCAGAATAGTTTTTTGCCATATCTGATTGGTAATCAGAAAAGAATCCTTGCTTAATGTTTCCAGGTTTGCTTGAGTCAGAATCGTAGACATCCATTCAGAAATATCCGTTCTCGAATCATCAATCGAACCTATATAATTAGGCGGATTAAAGAAAGTTACATTTACTACATTTGGTGCTTGTAAATTCCCTGCGAAGTTTATAACCATTCTCAAAATCTGTGATTCATTAAAATGACTGATATACTTTACCTTAATATCTATACCGTTTTGTGCAATTAGTAAAAATAAGTCTTTACTTGCTCTCTGTTGAATTTGATTTAGAACGGAATCGACATGATAAGCCTTCACTGCACTTATTAGAATGTCAAGATCGTTTTCAAGAAGTGAACTTATTGAACTGTGTGTGTAATCAAAGAAGGATGTCTTGGCAATTTTGCCCACAAGCTTAACACCACTTTTTCTTATTAAATTTATCTTTTCTTTTTCCACATCGCAAATTTCAACATGGCAGCCAGCTTCTTTTAAATGAACCGCAAGAACCAAACCAACAGGTCCTAAACCAATAATTCCGATTTTATATTTAAGAGGATCCATTTCTACTTTCCTTATGTTTATAAAACGTTTTAATTGTCCTTCAGATTTTTATTCGAGCATCTACAACGAAGTTACTATCTTCAAATGCTATAATAGGATTAAGGTCCATTTCCTTAATTATTGGAAAATCAGTGACAAGTTGAGAAATGCGTTGGATGATCTCGATAACGCCATCTTTATTAACACCTTTCTTGCCTCTTATTCCGTCTATTAGCGGAGAAGCCTTAATTGATGATAGCATTTCACCTACCTCTACATTAGTAACGGGAGCTATTTTAAAAATGACATCCTTGAATACCTCAACAAAAATTCCTCCCATCCCAAACATAAGAAGATGTCCAAGACCAGGTTCCGCTTTAGCTCCTACTATTAGCTCTCTTCCGCCGGGTAAATATTTTTGTACAAGGAAATTAAGATCTGGTAATTCAAGTTTCTTTTTCATTTTCTCAATAGATTTTCTCACATCGTTTTTGTCTTTTATTTCAGTTACTACTCCACCAACATCACTCTTATGAATCACAGATGCCGACTCAGCTTTGATTACTACAGGATATCCCATTTCTTCTGCAGTCTTCTCAGCTTCTTCAATAGTCTTAACAACCTTCCATTCTGCAACAGGAATATTATATGCAGTTAGCACATCATAAACCTCTTGAGAACTAAGTATTTGCCGTTTCGACTTTTTTGCTTGTTGAAATATTGTTTCAGCTTTACTTTTATTTACATCATTGAATTTTTTTACTTCACCAATTTTACGTGAACGTATCTCCCCAAAACGTGTTAATGCAGCAAGCGCTTTTGCTGCCATCTCAGGAAAATCGTAGCATGGAATTCCTCCGTCCTTCAAAATTTTTGTTGTTCCTAACCATTGGGCTTTATCAGTCATATAGTTACAAATGACAGGTTTCTTTTTTTTCAGACTTACTTCTGCCATTTCTTTTGCTATACTCTCTGTGTCTGCAAATGGTGGGGTTACGAAGTTGATATAAATACTGTCAATTTGCTCTTCATCCATCAATGTATCCAGCGCGGCACGGTAATGGGGAGCCGCAGCAGTTGCAAGCACATCTATAGGATTATTTATTGAAGCATCTACGTAAAGTTTATCTTTCAAAAAACTTTTGCCTCTATCTGAAAGAGGAGGAATTTCAAGTCCTAAATCTACAAGCTCGTCAGTTGCTATTATTGCAGGACCACCTGTATCTGTTATCAGGCCCACACGATTACCACGGGGAATGGGTTGAGTAGCAAATGCTATTGCTGCCTGGCACATTTCTTCTTCATCCCTGAATGTTAGAATACCTGTTTTATTGAAAATGAGTTCAGTGGAAAGGCCAATTCCGGCTAATCCACCAGTGTGTGAAGTTGCTGCTTTTGCACCTTCTTCAGTTCGTCCACCTCTCATTGCGAGAATTGGTTTTTTTGCTGCGACTTCGTATGCCATTTCCATAAAACTTTTTGGATCGGCAAAACCCTCAACATATAATACAATAACTTTTGTCTTTTCATCATCACCCCAGTACCTGATAATTTCTTCTATTGAAATATCACAAGCATTACCATTTGATGCATAATATCTCATTCCCACGCCAAGATCAAAAAAGCGCTGCATAATTACTGCACCTACTCCACCGCTTTGAGCAACAACAGAAATATGTCCGGGATCCGGAAAGGTAAATGTAAAATCACAATAAGCCCTCACATCAGGATCAGAGTTAATAATTCCCTGGCAATTCGGTCCAAAAATTCTTACGCCATATTTTCTTGCTATAGACACAATTTCTTTCTCTAGTGCTTCACCTTCAGGTCCTACCTCTTTGAAGCCGGCGCTGTTAATAATGATAAACTTAACTCCCTTTTTCCCGCAATCTTCAACTGCTTGAGGTACGAATTTACTTGGAATACTTATATGTGCGAGATCTACATTACCAGGAACATCAGAAATTGTTTTATATGCCTTGATACCTCTTACTTCATCTGCATTGGGATTAATAGGATAAATCGGACCTTTATACTTATAGTGTAGAAGATTTTTGGTTATAACATTGCCTATTGAAAGTTCTTTTGTGGATGCCCCAATAATTGCAACCGATTTAGGATTGAATAATGTATCTAACATCTAATTAGTTCTCCCTGCATTTTTAAAATTAGAGTTCTGAACCATATGGAATTTTTATTTACTTGTTTATCATCTGGTAACTGCTACCTCTTGTTTTCTTCCAGTTGCTCAATAAAAGCTTCAACATTTGTTTTAGTCTGGTCGTCTGAAATTAATCTCAGATCATTCAAGTCGCCGTTGATGACAAGGCTTGGAATGCCTGTTTCTTTCTCAAGTCTTTGTGGCATACCGTAACGATTATTAGAATTGTTCGGACAAGTTTTGGCATCGTGATAAATTACTCCATCTATCTTAAAGAAATCAATCATTCTTTTCATGTATTTCTCTTTAGCCTCATCCGATTTTACAATAAACAGTTCCGAGTATGCTTTTGCCATACTCGTAAATGGATCTTCAGGATTAAAATCTGTGAATATCCAGCTATTGCAATAAGTGGATGCAAGAACACATGCTTTTAGATTAGCAAATAATTCGGAGTGAGCTCTAAGTCTTCCCCAAACTGGCATTCCTTCCCAATAAATCCGGAATTTTTCATCTTCAACGGCACCTTCTTTGTTCTTAACTCTTTCTTTTAATTCTTTTAACAGAATTTTATAATAATCAACTGCTTGCTGAGTTCCTCGTAAAACTACTGCCGGTCCCATATGGATAGTACCATCGAAAAAGGTGAGGGGCGATGGATTAGTCGATGCTGTTTGGAGAACCTCCTTCCAAAGCTCGGAACATTCCCGTGATAGAGCGACAACTTTTTTGAGTTTCTCCAAATCAAATTTATTACCTGAAATTTTTTCTAGAGGTTCAACTAAATCCCTAATCTGCTGTGTAATTGAACTGACAACATTTTCTTCAATATCTGTTGGATTTCTGTGGGTATGAATTCCTAATGAGGGGACATTAAGTTCTCTGGAATACCAGCCAAACCAATCTTTTACGTCCCTGCATTGATTTGTGTTATAAACTAAAACATCAGGTTTTGGAACACTTTCTATTCCATCAAATGCTTTTGATAATGGAGTGACTCCCTTTAAATAAGCTCCAATGTCAGCTGTCAAATAAGAACAAATATCAGGAGAGTAACCTATAACATTAGCATTCGGAATCACTTCAGTTGACATTCTGGAAGTTCCGAGTAATGCACCATGATTTTCCGGATAGTAAACAAGAAATCCCATTGATAAAAGCAGTTCAGCAGGTCCGACACTTGTACACCAAGCAATCTTTCTATCTCCGGATTTTGAAGCTCTGTTTAATTCATAAAAATAGTCAGCCATATACTTATTCATCGTACTAGTTGCTTCTATTTTTTTGCGAACCACTTTTTTTTCTTCAGTCATGAAAAATCCTTAAGATTTAAAATATTTTATTCTAAGTAATATTTATTGGTTCTTTTTCCATCGCATGTAATGCAGCTCCGATTGCTCCGGAAAGTTGTGGGTAAACCGGAACTAATATTTCTCTACCTATCATCTCTTCCATCATATTAACTAAATATGGATTATGAGCAACAACTCCTCCAGTCATAACAACTTTTTCTGTTAACGAATCCATTTCCATAATTCTGTTAACAACAGAGAAAAACACGCCTTTAATAATATCGGGCAACTTTTTTCCGTTTCTAATATTTTCCAATACTTCAGTAGCAGAAAATACAGTGCAGAAACTTCCTAATTTTATCATTTTCTCTGACTGACGAGCAAGACCATCCATTTTTTCTAAAGGAATGTCAAGACGTGCTGACATCTCTTCCAGAAACGCACCGGTTCCCGCAGCACATTTTCTATTCATTTTAAAACTGGAGCGTCTGCCACTTTCGTCTAACTTTATGATTTTATTGTCCTGACCTCCAATATCAATAATTGTAATTGGGATAGGAAAATAATGAAAACAACCTTTTGCATGGCAGCCGATTTCTGTAACTGTATCATTAGCAAATGGTACGTTCTTTCTTCCGTACCCTGTAGATACAGTTCTGACAATATCTTTCCCCTCGACGTTTGCCATTTTTAATGAAGCTTCGAGACAAAAATCAGCAGTGGCAGTGAAATCTGTTCCGGATTTTTTTACGTGGTGACCAACCAAATTTTTGTCTGCATCGATTACAGCAACTTTGGTCATTGATGCTCCAACATCGATTCCCACAAAAACTGGTTGTGAATTCATTTTATTCATTATAATCTCTCACGCGCTTGTAATGTATCTTCCATCTTTTTATCGGAATATATTTTAATCTGTGTTTAAGTAGCTATTATTTTTTCATCTTTCATTTTCAATATTTTATATCTGAACGCACCCCAGAGTGCTGCACCAACCGCACCTGCATAAATAGCATCTGGATGAGAAATGAATTTATAATTTAACTTGCTTTCTTTAGATAGTTCATCTACCGCCTGTACCATACCTTTATTCATTGCCATGCCACCAGTTAAGGCAATAGGGGATTCTGCTTTTAATGAAGAGAGTAACCTTACAACTTTGTTTGCAATCGAAAGATGAATTCCCTTAACAATATTTGGTGTTGATATTCCTCTGGAAACCATATTAATAACATCAGTTTCAGCAAGAACTGCACAAATACCTGAAGGTGTTTCAGGAGTAGTTGATTGTAATGAAATTTCTCCAACTTCTTCCACTGCTAGTCCAAGATACCGGGTTATATTCTCTATGAACTGACCTGAACCTGAAGCACACTGCCCTGTCATTTTATAATCAAGCACTTTTCCAAGATTATTAACTTTAATTGCTCTAACGAAAAGGGCACCCATATCTACAACAGTTTTTACATCAGGGTTTAAGAAAATACCCCCTCTCGCATGAGTTGTCATACTGTAAAAATGTCCTGTTTTCCTTGCTACCATTTCTCCTTCACCTGTTGAAGCAAGGTAAGCAATATCATCTTGTTTCAACTTATTTTTTTCTAGTAATAGGCTTAGCATCTCTTCAGCAACAGTGACCGGATTTCGCTTTCTTATTTTCTCTGTTCTTTTATCTATTACTGTTGGTTCATTACTGTGTTTCATTAATAAAGCTTTTATATAGCTTCCGCCAACATCTATACCCAGTGTAAATAAAACGTTGTTCATATTTTAATTTTTCCCTGGTAAATCAGATAATAAATTTCTTCTTGCAAACATTGCCCCTCCCAAAGCACCCATAAAAATCGAATCCGTATGAATATTTATAGTAAGATGATTTCCATAACTATTGTAAACCATTTCTCTGAGATATTTAAGAACTGCCTGGTTCCTGGCAACACCGCCGGTAAAAGTAAATTCATCCCTTACACCGCCGGAGCGGGCAATTAATGACATAGCTCTTGTCACTATTGCTTTATGAAGCCCGGCAAGTATGTCCTCTCGTTCTTCACCTATATTAATTAGTTCTCTAATTTCGGCTCCTGCAAATACGGTACAGGTTGAACAAATATTTACTTCCTTCTGAGCATTAACTGCGAGTGGTCCTAATTCGTTAAGAGAAATACCAAACTCGTCGGCGATATAACCAAGATACCTTCCGCACCCAGCCGCACATCTATCATTCATATGAAAACTTGTTACCAGTCCATGGCTATCAACCTGAATTGCTTTTGTATCCTGTCCACCTATATCTAAAACAGTTCGTGTATTTGGGAAGATAGCATGAGCACCGAAAGCATGACAAAGAATTTCCGACTTAATACAATCTTCGGGAAAAGGTAATAGTGCTCTGCCATAACCGGTTCCTACCATGTTGGCAATATGGATTTCCATATTTGCAATTTGCTCAATGTGTTCTTTTAATGTGCCCGAAACTGATTTGTAATTGCCCGTTAGTAAATTTAACTCTGCATTAAAATGAACACTTTTCTCATCAGAGCTATGATTGTTAATCTGTTCGTATTTCTCATCGAGAATTTGAATTGCTTCATGAATTAATTCAACAAAATTATACTCTACCATTTCATTTTCTACA
>JAOTUT010000065.1 GCA_029863735.1 Ignavibacteria bacterium | reverse complement strand
TACACTGGTTTTTGTGCCCTCAGTATATAGTCTGTTGTTTAAGGTTAGTTATAAAAACTATAAGTTTGATGAAACGTTACTTCAATTAAAGGATAACAATTAGTAATAATAATAGTTATTATAATATTTTCACGAACGGTTGATGCATTATTAGCCGGTACAACTTTTAGCTTTTAGGTAATGTAATTTTTGCTTAATAACATAGGCAGGGATTTTTATATCTACTCCCCATTCAATCCGACACCCGAACAGCATTCCTCAGGTCATCACTTCCGAGGTGAACACAAATCTTAGTGGAAGACCTGTTCAATTAAATTTGTGAAGTTTTTATTAATGACGAAAGACGCATTCTTTAGCTTGAGAAATTGTAGGTTGGTTTGATCTTAATTGATAACCTGTATTCTTATTACAATTTATTATTGTAAATATTCTGATATTAGCTCATAAAAATGAGACTCGTAATAAGTTATACTCATTCCCATATTACTTTCAAAAGCATCATCAAAGGGGGTATTATTTTTTAAGGCTTCATATAAATTTTTTAGATCTAAAAGTGTTTTTCCTTGACCTCTTTCATCCAAAAGGTATCTTACTGCTAATTCAAACATTGGGTAATATTCACCTCTCCTATTATATGGTCCAGCATAATCGTTGAATTTATGAATACTTATAGGATTTATATGAGCTTCATCAGCAAACCATTCGTTTACCTGATTCATATTAGTAATAGTACCTTGAGTTCCACCAGACATATATTCAGCTATTCCTTCACTAAACCAGACTTCTGGCCAATAATCATATCCATCTAATCCTAAACCTAACAGATGTTGAAATACGTGCATCAATTCATGCATAACTAAGCGATTGTAATTTTCTCCAAAGGCATTTTTGGGAGAATCAATTGAAAATATAATTATACCGCAGGGAAAATATATTTGTGAATAATTTTGATATCTATCAGCAAATATTATTACTTTTGATTCCCGATTTATAATACCTAGTTCTTCGCTGCTAGAAATATTAAAAGCTAGTTTCAATTCTACTAATGATTTTTCGGCCATTCTCGCTATTTTCTTCTTGACCTCATCACTGCTAGCATCACTAAAGATCAAAAAATTTGCACTTTCATAAATTCTGTTATCGTGTGGTAATGTATGTTCAGTTCCCAATAGGGTATAAGTGAAAGGAATATCAGATATCCACTGTCCTTCATCTACAGATAATGGATTATCACATCCATTAAAGATCAGTATGAATAATAAAGTTGGATAATAAATTAAACTTTTAAACCTCATTAACATTCGATTAAAATTTAATTATAAGTGAGTGATTCTCGTCTAATATACCTATCGATTAAATGTGGTATAATATATAATTAAAAAATAATATAACAAGTGAAGCAAAATACATCAACACTTAATTAGTCCTATTAAAAACTCATTTTCACAAAAACTGCTAAACAACATAATTAGGAATTTTAAAATTTACTCTCCATTTAATCCCTCAACAGCATTGTGCAGGTCATCATTCCCCCCGCACCAGACCTCAATAAATATGGGTTGATGGTGGAGTTTATTTGCCAATCGCCAACAGTGGTCAAGCAGAACCATTTGTTGTTTCTATCAATTAATATTTGCAAATTAATGCCAGAAATTTTTATCTACTCCGAGAGGGCAATAATTTAGAGCCATCTGATTGTTAAACTCTGGAAGATGACAAGCCGAAAAAACTTTCCCGAAGCAGAAGATTTGAAATAACTCTTTCAACTTCTAATAGGAGGTTTACTATGTTGAGTTCAACGAAATCCCGCCTTGCGGGAAAAAACTTATCTTTACTTTTTATTGCATTTCTTTTTTTACAATACACATCCCTTGCACAAGATGGCTGGGTTCAGCAAACAAGCGGAACAATCGCCGATTTAGAATCTGTCAATTTTTATGATGCTAACAATGGTTGGGCAGTTGGAGAAAGTGGGACTATTCTCAATACAACAGATGGTGGAAATATCTGGAATGTACAATTGAGTCCTACTACGGATGATTTAAGATCAGTTCAGTTTGTTGATACTAGTAATGGATGGAGCACAGGCTGGGGCAGTGGGGGCAAATTACTGAGAACAAATGATGGAGGCCAAAATTGGACTGATATTAGTGATACTCTTTCAATTGTTTGTTCATATTTTATTGATAACAATACAGGGTGGGCTTGCACCAAAAGATATGAGGGAAATGATCATATACTTAAAACGACAAATGGTGGACAAGAGTGGATAAGCCAATATGAACAATACTTTGGAGTATTTGGTGGTGGCTTTAGACTTATATATTTCAATGATCCAAGTACTGGATGGGCAATAATAGGAGGCGGCATTGGAGGTTGGACAAGCGGTCTTCTTAGGACTAATGATGCTGGAGAAAATTGGGAAGAAATTATTCCATTTGACCCTTGGGGAGTTTCCTCGATATGTTTTCTTGATAGTATTACTGGATGGATTGTTACCAGCAATTCGGCTCCTTCCCCAGGTGGTGTAATCTACCGTACTTCTGATGGAGGATATTCTTGGCAACTTCAGTTTGATGGATTTAGGAGTAATTGGTTTTCATCAATATGTTTAATAAACATAGATACTGGATGGGCAACCGGTAGAGATGATGATGAATATGGGTTTATATTGTACACAAGTAATAGTGGTAATGAATGGATTGAACAAGACTGCGGTAATGTAGCCCCTATAAACTCAATACACTTTACCGATGAAAATAACGGATGGGCAGTGGGTGATAGTGGCCTTATTCTTCACACAACAACTGGTGGATTAGTTTCCGTTGAAGAAGAACAAAATAATGGTGTGCCAACTGAATATAATCTCACACAAAACTATCCCAATCCCTTCAACCCGAGTACAACGATAAAATACTCAATCCCTCAATCATCGAATGTTGTGATTAAAGTATTTGATGTTCTCGGTAATGAAATAGAAACACTAGTCAACGAAGAAAAACCGGTTGGCACTTATGAGTTAACTTGGAACGCACCTAACCTTCCAAGTGGAGTTTATTTCTATCAACTTAGAGCTGGGAGTTTTGTTGAAACAAAGAAGATGGTGTTGATAAAGTAACTGTTATTAACAAAGAAATTTATCAAGAAGGTTGTTATGAAAAACTTATCTTTACGAACTCTCATCGTTGTTCTAGCATTATTTTTCACCCCACTTAATGCTCAAGTGTATATACAACAGATACAATTAGGACCCAAAGTTGGAGTTAATATTGCCAAATTTACAGATTATGATTCAAAAATTGGATTTGCAGGTGGTATTTTCTTTCAGTTCCAATTTAGCAACTTATTTTCCATTCAACCAGAAGCATATTACACAATGAAGGGAGCAACTCATCCTAACCACCAAATTAGTGACGAAACTATTATATTAAACTATATAGAAGTGCCACTTCTCTTGAAGTTCATTGTACCGTTAGAGGGTTCAATTATTAGACCTTCAGTTTATGCCGGTCCTGTAATCAGTTTTAATACTACGGCAGAATATAGAATTGAATATAATGTTACATATCTAAGCCCTCACTCGCTCGAAATATATGATATTAGTGATGATATACAATCGACGGATTTTTCTTTAGCATTTGGAGGGGGAATTGGTTTTATAGTTGGTAATAATGAACTCGGGTTGGATATAAGATATATTTTGGGACTAAAATCAGTTTTTGATACTTCTAGTGAAGTAGATATAAAAAATTCAGTAATTAACTTTAATATTTATTTTGGATTTTCATTGTAATGTCAATACAAATCTATCGGGAGATTTTGTTGAAACAAAGAAGATGATTTTGATGAAGTAAAATTGTTTAGCAAAGGATAAGTTAAAGCCCTTGCTATATTCGGCGAGGGCTTTTTTATTGATTCAAACTTATATTTACTTCAATTAAACTTAACGATTCTTCCAGGTTGGTTTTCTTTTTTCGAGGAATGAATTGATCCCTTCATTAGCATCATCTGTTTCCATTAATTCTTTTAAATACATTTCTTCTACCGTGGGTAGCATTTTTCTCAGCAGGTGATTAAAGGTGGTGCGGGAAGCTTTAACAGTATGACGTAGAGAAGATGCACTTTTGCCAATGATGTTTTTTTCTATCCATTCGTTTAATTCTATTTCCATTGCTTCTTTATCTTCAAAAACCTCATTGATTAAACCGATTGATTTCCCTTCTTCTGCAGAAATTGATTTACCTGTAAGAATTAATTCTTCAGCTTTTGCATTGCCGATTTTTAACGGAAGAATAACCGATGCAGGAGGAGGAAACACACCCAATAATATTTCCGGTTGACCTAGTTTAGCAGATTTATCAGCAAAAAGAAAATTGCAAATAAGCGCCAGTTCAAGTCCACCGCCAAGGCATTGCCCGGAAATTTTAGCCAGTGTTGGTATGGATAAGTCTGATATGTCATAAAAAAGTTGATGAAAATCTTTTAACATTTTTGGTGCGTTTTCCTTTTTGTGCTCTTCCACACTTGCACCAAAGGAGAAATGTTTTCCGGCACCTTCAAATGTTATTAATTTTAAATCGCTCCTTTCTTTAAAGGAGTTCAGGAGCTCACTTAATTCTTGCATCATAACACTATCCAGAACATTACCTTTACCATCGTCGAGTATAATTCGTGCGACAGAATTATTATGAGTGTATTCTAGTTTTAGTTTTTGCATATTTTAATTTAATGTTTGGTTTATAGCTGAGGCTGTATCAAAAGTGATGTTGTCATCACGAGTACGGCAGTAGCCGGACGAAGTGATCTCATTTTATAAAAAAAAACAATAGATTGCTTCGTCGTAAACTCCTCGCAATGACTGTTACTTCTTGTTTAAGACCACCTCATCTTTTTAATAAAAATATATTCAGTCCAAATCATTTATTCTGATATTGTGGTGAAATCGCTTTTATCATTTCATCATCCCACTCGTGTCCTTCGGCAAGCATTTGTCTTAGCTTAATAAAATCAACTTCCTTATTACCTTTTGCTCCTTCGTTAAAAGCTCTGAAGCCAGCTTTAGCCTCTGTCATCATATTCAAAGCTAACCAATCTCTGTTGCTTTCTTTGTTTTTATCCCAGTATTCTAATTTATGCTTTCTAATTGAATTCAGGGTCTTGCTTAAGCAGTTAGGCATGAGATACATCAATTTTGTGCAGAGATTTTCCACAGCTTTATCCAATAGAGAGAGATCAATTTCTCCTGATTGCACTAATTCTTTTGCTTTCTCTTTCTCACTTCCTTTTTTGGGAGTTCCATAAATTATTTCACCTTTCTCATTTACCCACTTATCAATATAAACCATGGGATTGGGAATAAATTCACCATTCACTTTCAAAGCCGGAACAATTTCCGTTATCAAACCATAACGTAAAGCTTCATGAGCTGACCAGGGATCACAGACCGTGCAGGAATAAAATGCTCTTTCAACTCCAACAAATAAAGGAAGAAAATCAGTTGAGCCTCCATCGGGTGCGCTTCCATGTTTTGGTCCTGCCTGACCGAATCGTGCAAGATCCTGTGCAATGGTAAAGTCGCAAGCCATACCTATTTCTTGCCCTCCCGCTATTCTCATTCCGTTTACTCTGCATACAACCGGTTTGTCACACATAAGGATTGTTGAGACCATATCGTTGAAAAGACGCATATACTGTTTGTATTCCTGTGGATTACCTGCATAATATTCGGCGTACTCTTTTGTGTTTCCACCAGTACAGAAGGCTTTATCCCCAACTGCAGTAAAGACAACAGCTACAACACTTCTGTCATTCGAAGCTTCACGAAATGCTAAAATTACTTCTTTAACCATTTGTGTTGTATAGGAATTAAACTGCTTTGGATTGTTAAGAATTATCCATGCGTTAAATAACCCTTTGGCAGGGTTGCCTTCTGCATCCAGGCAGGGACGTTTTTCAAAAATAATTTCTTTATACTCAACTGGGATTAAATTATGATCTATTAGCATAGCTTTACTTATTTTTTGTTGATAGAAAATTTTTAGTTAAAATCCGGTACCATCACAGAACGTTTAGTGTATTTATGTTCCAGGGTGTTTTTAAAAACTTCATTAATTTTTGATAACGGAAAAGTTTCCACAAACTTTTCTATTTTTAATTTCCCGTTCGCAACAAGCTCAACTACTTCAGGATAAAGCTCTGGTTTACATCCCCAGGTTCCGATAAGTTCAGCGTCAAATGCCATCAGGTTACTTAAACGTACCTCAAGCTTATCCATTGTAAATCCAACAATTGAAAGAGTAGAAGCAAAAGTTAAAAGATTGAATCCCAATTCCTGACCAGCTTTTGTTCCGGACATCTCATAAATTTTCCACCGATACGGCGATGCACCGAGATCTTTTGCAATTTCTCTTACTTTAGATTTTATTGCTTTAATATCGAGCTCTTTTATATTGAGTGTTGCATCAACTCCATTTTCTTTAGCGACATTCAATTTTTGATCATCTAAATCAATAGCCAATACCTTTGCGCCAAAAATTTTAGAAATAAGCGCACCATAAATCCCAACACCACCAACGCCGATAACTATTGCAAAATCATTTGGTTCTAAACCTGATTTTTTAATTACCTGGTAAGGAGTTGTTACTGCATCAGCAATAACAGCAAGCTGTTCAAGTGAATGATTTTTTAGCACACTATCCGGAACGGGGCAAAGAAATTTAAAATGGACTTTGATATGTGATGCAAAGCCACCATCAAAGTCATTGCCGGGCATTAGCTGGTTTTGACAAATATTTCCTCTGCCTTTTTTGCATAATTCACATTCACCACAGGGTAGAACAGCAGGTATTATAACATTTTTATTCATCCAGCTTGCCGGTCCGGCTACAACCGTACCGCTTATTTCATGCCCTAAAGTTAACGGAAGGGGATGCTTTGTTTTAACACCATAATGCCAAAAGCTTAAATCTGTATGGCAAACTCCACAACCTGCTATTTTTACGATAACTTCTTTGTCATTTATTTCGGGTAGTGGACTTTCTCTGAATTGAAGTTCCCCATTTAATTCAGTCATCTGCCAGGATAGTAATTTGTTTTCTCCCATGATAGAAATCCTATTTAAGATATGTTAGAATTTATTAAAAACAACAATTACAAAATAGTAATCATTGAACAATAATAAAACGAAAGGTTTTCTAAATTTTGACTGCTTCTTTCATCAGTTAAAATTTTTTTCCAGTTTCACTTAGTTTTGCTCCTAATTGCGTTTAAAACTTTCTCAGGAGTAATAGGAAGTTCAAAAATTCTAACGCCTATTGCATCAGCAACAGCATTAGCAATCGCGCCAAGTACCGGAAGTGTTGCTCCTTCACCAACTTCCTTAGCACCGAAGGGACCTTCAGGTTCGTAACTATCAACAATAGTTGAATCTATATCAGGAATGTCTGCAGAGGTTGCTATTAAGTAATTATGTAAATCAGGGTTCCTCA
>JAOTUT010000064.1 GCA_029863735.1 Ignavibacteria bacterium | reverse complement strand
TCTTAAGAAGTTTTTGCATCATATTTTCTCCATGCATTTTTATTTGCAAATGATTAAGAGTCTATTCGTTAGAGAACAAACCACTAGTTCTCCATTAATTTCAACTTCAGTACCAACTGAAAAATCGAATTATTATTAGGTTATTTTTTAGTCCTCGAAAAGCCGACGACAGAATTGAATGACAATTGCGTCAGAAATGGATTGCAATAAAATATTGCCAGAAGAGATATCAATTAGCGAAATAATTGAATTTAGGTAACTGAATTTTATAATTCAGAACAGTGCTAAAATTCCTATTGGTTAGTATTAATAATTATTTTTACAAACTTTCATTTATAAGGTCATAAAGAAAATATATCATGGTCTTACTTCATCAACATTTATCTGCCGAAGATCTGCCTGATGGAAGTCAGGTTTATCGAAGGAGGATCATCTTTTTAGTTGAGACAAAATCTCCAGCATTAATTCTGTAAAGATAAACGCCAGAAGCAAGACTGGATGCGCTGAACTCATATTCATAATAGCCGGGTTTTAACTGTTCGGTTACTAAAGTTAAAACCAACTCACCTAATACATTATAGACACTCAAGTTTACATTAGATTCTTTTTGTAATGAAAACTTAATTGTTGTACTTGGATTGAATGGATTGGGATAATTTTGATATAACTCATAAGAAATAGGTAAACCTCCTGATATTCTTCCTGTTATCTCTATCGATGTAATCTTATTGTTTGTTATCCTAATTTCTTCTCCACTTTTAATTTTCTCATTTAACAACTCCCCATTTATCTTATCTCTTACCATTAGATCCATTCCCTCTGCTTTTATTATTATAGGATATTTGTCTGAACTGATCAGGATGACCTTTTCACTGCTCAATGCTTCTACCAATTTCCCACTTCCATATCTTACATCAAATATTCCTGCTGGTGGCACTGGTGGTAGTTCATAAATATTTGATTCTATTTCTTCTTCCGCTGCATAAAGAGTGATGCTCTTACCTTCATTGTCAGTAATTTTAATCTTTCCCCAGTTTTGGTCTATCTTAGCTAATTGATCCTTCTCTTTATCTTTTGATAACCCACTGCTGTTTAGATTAAGTATTCCATCTGACGTTACTCTTACCCAATAACCTTTTCCTGTCTTAAGCGTGTCTGCTATGTGATAGCCATCTTCATATCCAAAGAAATATGTTGCTATTATTCCCGATGGTGTGGATGTTATCTGAGTTATGGGTACATCTTTTTCATAACCTCCAAACATATTCCATCCTTCTTGTACTGATATTGTATCTCCCAGTGAGGAACCGCATATTTGTAATTCCTCACTTCCACCAAACTTCAACCAATATCCAACCCCTGCAATTAAGGTATCTTCTGTCACGTATTCGTTGTCAAAACCATACGCAGATGAAGTAGCTGTTGGGAATAAGTTAGTCAGTGCCATATTTTCAGCAAGCAATGGTACCGAAATCATATTCCATTCATTGTTAACTGATACCAATGAACACTTCCCTTTGTAGCTAATATTAAGGGATGTTATTGCTGGTTCTGTAAGAACATAACTACTCTGGTTTTTCATATTTACTTTAACAAAGGAACCATCTATTCTATCCTTTAAATAGAATGTACCTTCGGGGAAACTCAAACTATCCCAGTTGAAGCTCATAGGGTAACCAGCTGAGCTCGGCTGAAATGTAATTGTCCAAATAATTTCAGTCTTAGTGCTGTCCCTGAAATCTTTTAATGAACCCATTTCCGGATTGGTAGGAAGATTAAACCTTGCATCGAAGATAAGGGGTGGAGGAGGTGGTGGTAGTTCATACTCGCCAAGGGATAAATCTATACTATCTGTTGCATCTATATGCTGACCAAATGTTAACACACCCGATGATTCTATTCCTCCTGCATCCTCTACTAATATTTGGTTTGTCCAAACAGCAGGTGGTACAGGTTCAATTGAATATTTGAACATTGATCCCTTCATACCACTTACCCAACCAGTATTTTCATTTACAAAAAATACGGAATTAAGATTATTTGAAGTTACTTCTTTATGCACAATCCAATTATTGCCTAAATCTGCTGTTGATAATATCTCTCCATTCGATCCTACGACCCAGGCCGTGGTTGAATTTGTAAAAGTAACTGATTTAAGATCATTAGTAATACCAACGCTTTTGGAAACCCAGTTCTCACCGCTATCTGTTGACAATAAAATTGTTCCAACATTACCAACGCACATTCCTAAACTTGAATTATAAAATTTTACACAGTTTAAGTTTTCAGTTATTCCACTCGCTTTTGTAATCCAGGTTTCACCGCCATCCGTTGACTTCCTTATGCTTCCGTTTTCTCCAACAACCCATCCGTTATTAGTATCTGAGAAATAAATTGAAGAGCCACCAAGTGAACTTTTCTGATCCCACGTAATACCTCCATCAGTCGACTTAGCAATTATGTTATTGATCAATTCAGGTTTCTCTTTATTATAATAACTGTTATCAGATGCAAGCCAACCAGTATTTTGATCTACAAAAATTATTGAAGAAACACTTTGAATATCAACACTACTCCCTAACCAATTTTCTCCTCCATCTGTTGTAGAGGATAGTAAGCCTTCATTACTCCCTGCCCACCCAATGTTTTCGTTTATGAAGAACAAGGTTTTTATAATACCACCATAATCATAATTGAATAATTTAGTGATCCAGGTTTTACCACTGTTTGTAGTTTTTAATATCACCGCCGAATCCCAAGGGGAAAAACTATCTCTAATTCCTGCAGCCCAACCCACATTTTCATTAATATTAAAGATCGAATAAATATCTTCTTCCCCACCGTAGTGTACTCCACCACTTAATTGCTGTCTCCAACTTTGCCCATCGTCTTCAGTTCTAAATATTGATCCGTTACGGCCAACTGCCCAGCCATGCCCGATACTGTTTACGAACACTGATAGTAAATCATATTCTTCTAAAGTAAAATATTTCTGAACCCAATTTGCACCACCGTTAGTTGTTGTATAAATAGCTCTATAATATTCATCACCCCCATTTACAGCCCAGCCGTTATTTGAATCTCTAAAGTATATCGAGCGTATTCCAAAATTATAATCAATAAGCAGATTTTCTCTAATAATGGTAACCTCACTTTTGAATATTGACTCAGAACCCCAGGTATCTCCTCCATCAGTAGTTTTTATAAGAAATCCATAAAAATAACCACTACCGCCCCCAATCCATCCAACATTGGCATCAACGAATTCAACAGTATTTATACCAGGATAACCACTTAATATTGAGGATTTATCTATCCAAGTAGTACCACCATCTGTGGTTTTCAAGATTTTTGCATTAGCTGAAAAATTGATCGTATCTTTTCCAACAGCATAACCTACTAATGAATCAACAAAGTCAACCGAGTTTAAGTGAAAAGGAGCTGCGGAGGATTGGCTTGTCCAAGAAGCACCACCATTTGTTGTTTTTATTATTGTTTCGTTGTAACCTACAGCCCAGCCGATATTTACATCATAAAAATGTAAGTCTGTTAATAGTTCAGATGTTCCGCTTGTCAGCTCAAACCAGTTTTCTCCACCATCGGTTGTTTTAAGTATAAGTCCTGAACTGCCACATATCCAACCTGTGCTATGGTCAATAAACTGAACTGATCTTAAAGTTAGAGTTGTACTACTGCTTTGCTGAATCCAGTCAATACCAGCATTTGTGGTTTTTTTAATAAATCCGTCAGAGCCAACTATCCATCCTGTGTTGTCATCGATAAAAAATGTAGACCAGAGGTCATTTCCGTTAGGAACAGGATTTTGATTAATCCATTGCGGGAATCCAGTTAATGTGGTAAGAATAAATGTAAGAAGTAAAAATAACCTTTTCATATGCCCTCAGGAAGGTTTATAGTTATGAAATTGAAAAAAAAGAATCTTAGAGTATTCTCTTAAAATTAAGTTCGAAAGTCAATCAGAATCTTATGCCATTTGATGACCGAAGTTAAATTTAATAGAGGTAAAAAACAATAATCATACCATGTTAAAGTCTTAATTAAATGAAGGAAATATAGATATTATAGTTTTTATTTTGAGGAATTAGTATCAATCCCGGACATTAAAGACTATTATAAAGTTATTAGAAAGTAACTAAAGTTACATTATTATATCTAAAACCTACTGTTTAAAAAGGTTTCTCTTGTAACAATTATTAGTAATCTGACCTGAAGTTTATTACCTTCTTCAGTAGTAAACCCCTACCAACCTGCTTATTTGCTTAATCGCACTCACTTCTTGGAGAAGCCGAGGACCGACAGGGAGACTTTAATTGATAGGGGATATGGAAAGAGAATTTATGGCAATTACTTTTTTAATTGTAGGAATTTCATTTATGATGTTCTCAGACTGACCTGTATGAATGTTTGAAGAGGAAAAAGTAACTTTACCGGGAGATTTATTGGAAGTGATAGATTAACACTGATGCATTTTGTCAGCACCAAATTTAATTGTCAAAAACCGGAGTGATTTTTTAACAGTTATTAATTAACGGATTTCGGACTATTAAGCACTAAAATATTCTGAGTCCTGGACATTTAAACCTTCTTTCGTTCTTATTTTAATCATATCCTCATCGGCATTCTTCCTCACCATTCCGAATATCAAAGCAATATTTAGTGAGGCTGAGAAAATCAATAGAGTTATTATTAGTATCATATAATTCTCCTAATTGATAATTTTAATTATTTTCATGCAACTTTCCAATTTAAATTCTTTATTATTCACTCTTAATTCTTACTTGAGCAAAACCATCTTCTTACTTTCAACAATAGTACCTGCTTGTAATCTGTAAAAATAAACTCCGCTTGGTAACCCATTAGCATTAAATTCTATCTCATAAGTGCCTGCAGATTTTTCTTCATTAACAAGAGTTTCTATTTCGTTGCCGAGAATATCGTAAACCTTAATTAAAACTTTTGATGCATTTGGAATTGAGTACTTAAAAGATGTACTAGGGTTGAAAGGATTAGGATAATTTTGAGATAACTTATATGAATCAAGCGATTCATCTTTTATTTTCCTCATTACTTCTATTGAGGAAATTTCTCTGTTAGTTATCTTGAATTCTTTACCGTTATTTAATTCTTCAATATATAACTTACCATTTAGCTTGTAGCTTATTTGTAAACTTATCCCTTCCACTTTAATAGTAACGGGATAATTTTCTGAGTTTATTATAATTTCTTTTGGGTTGCTTAAATCTTCCACTAATTTTCCAATTGCATACCTTGCATCATACATTCCTTTTGGCGGAAGTGGCGGTAATTCGAAGACGTCTGACTCTATATCCTCTTCAATTACATATAAAGTATTGCTATTAGCTTCACTGTCACTTATCTTTATCTTGCCCCACTTCTGATTTATCTGTGCTATTTGTTGATTCACCTCTCCACCTTTGCCCAAACTACCGCTGTTCAGGTTTAGCACTCCATTGGATGTTACTTTTACCCAATACCCTTTACCTGGTTTTAAAGTATTTATTGTTTCATATCCTCCTTCATATCCCACAAAATTTGTTGCCAATATACCAGAAGGAGCTGTAGTTATCTGGCTAACAGGTATTTCCTCGTCAAATACTCCAATTAAATTCCAGCCAGCAGATACCGGGATGGGTGAGTAAACGGATTGACCATTTATGAATATATATTGAGGATACCCGAACTCAACTGCATAGCCTTTAGCAGTTTGCAGAACATTTACCTCATTATAACTACTGCCATCATATTCAAATACTGATGATATTCTTGTAGGTAAGAGAAAGTCTGCGGTCATATTATTACTTAACTTAGGAATTGAGATATAGTTCCAGCCTTCATTAACTTCTATATTATAGCCAGTACCTGTATTATCAAATTCCCAGGCACCAACTGTTGGATTACCACCACGTGGCACAGGATTATCCCAGGATACATAAGGATTATCGAAAGATTTCCACTCAACTCCATCAATACCCCAGCCATCAACCAATGCCTGTAGATTGGTTCCATAGTTCTTTGCAGGAGAAGTTGATTGTAAACTGTAATTTTCCCCATTAAAATCAACAAACTTCATATCAGTCGTCATAGCATCTTGAACAGATTGTCCCTTATTATACATCCATTGGAATGTTTGTGATGAGCCGCTTGGATTAGCATATGGATATGTAGTCCCACCACCACCATATATCATATTGTAATCATAATCATTCCCTCCTAAAACAAACGGGTCATATACCCAACAAGCACCGGCCTGTGTGAATGTATAAAATATGTTATTCTTCACGATATAAGGCTCACTTAGCTGAAAATGATTATTCCCATTACCGATTGTTGTATTGTGGAGGATATAACAATTGCCTGCTGGAGCTTCACCAAATCCAATATAATATGCAGCATTGTGAGCAAAAATTGAACCCACACCATAATGTCTGGCCACATTGTTATAATAGACCGTTTTATAAGGTGCAACACTAACTGAGGTCATTGAAATCTGAGAATGTTCTGTTTTATGATTTACAAAGTAATTATTGGCTATTATCATTTCGCCATTACCCTGACTAACCTGGAAACAATCATTATGCCCCGTACTTGTGTTGTAAAGAACCTCTACATAATTTCCCAGTATATAATACCTTCGGATGCTTCTTCCAGTTATTCCGTCTGATTCACCATTCTGAAACGTAGGTGATGTTGTTACATAATTCCATCTTACCCATACTGAATCCAAATTAACGTCATCTGGTGTCCCACCGGTTGGCTCGTAACCGCTTCTGGCACCAATACTATACTGGTTATTTCTAATAATACAACTATCAACGAATACATTTGTAGTCATAACACCAGGCGTACTCGAACTGGTAATAAATATTCCTTTTTGTGAATTTCTTGCACCAATATTTTTTAATCTTATATAACTTTTGTTTAGATTTATAGCCGTGCCAACCCAAAGGGTTGGTGTTTGAAACCACACCGTATCCGTATTTGTGGGGTCAGCCATAAAAGTAATAAGATGTCTAGCTGAACCTGCTTTCGTAGTAGAAAATTGGCCATAGGTTCCCTGACCGAAGTATACATAGTCCCCGGGTTGGATTAGATTCTGATTCATTGAAGATAAGCTCCAAGCATTACCTCTATCGGTTCCAGTCTGTGAACCTGAACCTGTGGGGCTAACATACCAAGTGGTTGAATTTGTTTGGGAATACAGAAAGCATTGTAACACTAATATCAAGGTAAGTGTGATGTATTTTTGCATCAAAAACTCCAGATTAAGTTATTTTAGAATTTCATTTCCTGGAAATCTTAGCAGATCTCATTTGATTTTTAAGTTTAAGCATTTGTACGATTTAGATCATTCTTGTAGAGAAATTTTATTGAAAATAAAGAATATTCTCAAAACTGATCAATACATACACTGAATCAAGAGGCTACTCAAATAATGCTGGAAATCCACACTAATCTGGAAAAATTGATATTGAAATTTATCGGAAGTAGTTTAGTGCCAAAGACAGTTTTGCATCATAGTCTCT
>JAOTUT010000062.1 GCA_029863735.1 Ignavibacteria bacterium | reverse complement strand
TTGATGTTTAATATTTTCCCGTGAGCAATTTTCGAATCAAACACAGCAGCATAAAGTGTTCCTTCGGGAACATTTATGTCGTCTATAAATTGTGACTCGCCTCGAACGTGTTTTTCGATATCTATATTTCTCATATCAGTGCTTCAACATTAATCAGTTCAGGGAAAAGTTCTATAAAATGAGCTTTAAAAAGTTGATTCAATAACAACCGTTTATAATCTTCACTACCTCTCACATCGCTTATTGGTGATATTTCTGATTGAATAATTGGAAGAGAATCAATCACAGTATCCATTTTAATTTCTTTATCCAGTAAAAATCTTGAGGTGTTTGCCAGATAAAGTGGAATTGGGGAAACACCTCCGGCAGAAATGTGAATGTCTTTAATAATATTATCAACTATCTCAACATAAATTGCTGAATTTACACTTGCTATATCGAGGTGAGAACGTTTAGAAACTTTTTCAAAATTAAAGTAAGAATTTTTTGAGGGTAGTTTAAATTCAATATACTCTAAAAATTCATTATCTGATTTGTCTAACTGCTTGTAACCTTTGAACAGACTTTTTAATAATATCTTTCTCTGCTTGGCTCCTTTGCTTAGTACAATTGACGCATTTAACGCGAGGAAGAATATGGTCATATCACCAATGGGTGAAGCATTAATAATATTGCCACCAATAGTAGCACAGTTCCTGATTGGTAAAGATGCAATTAAATCAAAATAGTTTTTTAGTTTCGGAAAGCAAGTTTGAAAAACGGGGGAATCATTAATCATTTCGAAAGAAGTAGCTGCACCAACCCGACAAACCTTGTCTTCGATTCTTATATAAGAAAGATTTTTATTTTTTATAAAAATTATTTGCTGATCCAAAAGCTCATCAGATTTCTGAACATATAGATCAGTACCGCCGGCAACAAAATATTTTACACTTTTGTCGTTTCCATTAGATTTGATTGCTTGTATTTTCTTTAATCGTTCAGTGATCCCTGAGAAATAATTTGGAAGGATATTATTTTTTATTAGCAATGAAATTTTATCCAATCCATTGCCATCTGTCGAATTAAACATGTTCAGTACATCATTAACTGCTCTCTTTATTGAAGTATAACCAGTACAGCGGCAGATATTTCCTGCGATTGAATTCAAAGCATTATCAATTTCATAAATCTTATTATTGATTAGATAGCCGGTAAGCGACACTATAAAACCGGGAGTGCAGAAACCACATTGAGAAGCACCTTTTATTATAAACTCAGTTTGAATCTGAGTAAGATTGATTGAATTTAATCCTTCGATAGTAACAATGTGTGTACTGTTAATATTCCCTAATGGAAGCAAACAGGAGTTGATAGCTTGATACTCAAGTTTGTTGTTTCTTAAATTACCAACCAAGACTGAACAAGCACCACAGTCGCCTTCTTTACATCCTTCTTTTGTTCCGGTTAAATGTTTCTGCTTCCTGATAAAATCCAGAAGCACAACTGCAGGATCAATATTTATCGATACAATGTCATCATTAAGTATAAAGGTAATTTCTTCAATCATATTTTAAACAATTGTTTAATCTAGGATGTAATTTATTCAAAAATTATTTAAAGGGCATCAGGTTTACTTGTTTCTTCAAGATGAATCAGAAACCAGAGAAATTTTTATTCTGATGAAAAATATTTCTGGCACTTAGGATTCCCTGAATCTTTGCTAGAACAATTACTTCAAAATCGGATAAGTTTTGTAATTATCCAAGAAAGTTCAACAGCTGCCTCAAGTCTTCGATAAATATAATAGGAAGTTTGTTTGAAACATTTCAGAGCTTCTCCGCAATCAATTAAAGTTTGTCTGATAGTAGAAAGCATGATAGAGGTTTTAATGACCTTCGGTTAAGAAAATTTCACCCTGTATTTACTGGTCCCAAATTGGACGCAAATAATAAATTTCCTTTGATTTCAATCAAGTTTCAAAACTTTGTAGGTGATGCAGAGTTTCCCTGACTCTCCGCAACTTTTTTTTCAAATACAAGAATTACAATTTTAAACAGTCATCGCATTTTTTATTATTCCTGATAAACCAAATACACTCTTTAGTGCTGAGTACTTCCGTCAGCTTTCTTATACTTATAATTTATTATTTTAAACTTCGTCTATAATTATCATCTTTAATTTTATTTCTTAATTAAAAGTAATTAAAATAGGTTTAGATATATTTGTTCATAATAAAATTTATAATTCTGATTATATGAATTTGATAGAATGGAATGACGAACTAAGATTTCTGGTTGCAATAGCATTAGGATTTTTAGTAGGGCTTGAAAGAGAAAGCAGAGGCGGCTCAATTGCTGCCAGACTGACTGCGGGCGTAAGAACATACACTCTTGTTAGTTTGTTTGGATTTGGGTGTGCATGGCTTTACAGAATGAAAATAGAATTTATTATTCCTGTGGGCATAATTGTAATCGGCGGAATGATTCTTGCCTCCTATTTAGCCAAGCAGAAATCTGGGGCAGTAGGATGGACTAGTGAAATTGCTGTGTTACTAACTTTTGTGGTGGGTGTTCTATCTTTAATTGCAGATATATGGATTCCTATGGCATTAGGTATTTTTACCACGCTGCTGCTTTCTGAAAAAGCCGGATTAGAACAATACATTGAAAAGCTTGACAAATCTGAATTCCTTGCAGTAGTAAAATTTTTATTAGTCACGTTAATTATTCTTCCCGCATTACCTGATAAATATTATACACAGTTTAATCTAAACCCTTATCGTATTTGGCAAATAGTCATTCTGGTATCGTCAATTGGCTTTGTCGGCTATTTCCTGATGAAAAAGTTTGGAGATAAAATCGGACTATGGTTGTCTGGATTGCTGGGCGGAATAGTATCTAGTACTGCGGTTAGCATTGCAATGGGGAATATTGCAAAAAAGAATGATCTACTTTCGAAAAGAGCATTTCAGGCAACAATATTAGCAAGCAGTGTAATGTATTTAAGAATACTGGTAATCATTTATTTCTTAAATGCCGGTATTGCTTATGAAATTTGGTGGAAATTAATCATACTCTTTTTTGTCGGACTTTTACTCGCAATTATGCTGCATGATAATAACTCTGATGCTCCCGCAGGTCCAATCTCTTCTATTCAAAACCCATTTGAAATTAAACCGGCTATTCTTTTTGCATCTCTTTTTGTAATCCTTTCAATAGTTACAATTTGGGTTAAGCAGTTCTTCGGCAGCGCCGGGCTATTGGGATTATCAGCAATTGTCGGCGTAACTGATATTGATCCCTTTATCGTCTCGGTAATAAATAAACAACTCCCTGTTGAAAATATTATCGGTTCTGCGATTATAATTGCTATGATGAGTAACACTATAGTGAAAGGTATCTATTTTGGTTTTCTTGCCAAAGGATTAAGAAAGCAGGTGATATTATACTTTGGTATCTGGGTTGTAATACACATCATACTATTATTTATCTAATTAGGGACTAATCTTAACTAACAAATTAAATTTATTGTAATAATTGCTTTCATTGAGAATTGTTCTTAACATAAATATTTTTTTGAAGAATGTTTGGTGTAAGATAAATACTTAGCTATCTTGTCTTATAGGTTATAACTAATCCTTCCGCGTCTATAATTAATCAATTTTATAATTTTTTACTAGGAGACTTTATGAAGTTTTTCAGTCCAAGAACTTTTTTATTTGTAATTGCCATTGTAACTACAGTGTGTGCAATTGCTTTAGCGCAACCTGCGCAAGGAAATGTGGTAGTTGTAAACAATGCTGAGCTAGCTTTTTCGGGAGAAGGATCAATAAATGAGTTTGATTCTTTAACAGTTGAATATAACAAGTATTGTATGGATAATAATGAGTATGTTGTAAGTTACAAGGTAGTAAGACATTATTGGGGTCATAACAACAGAGATTTTGTAACAATTGTCGAAGTTAAAACCTGGGATGACGTTTTGAATTTTAACCAAAAAGCAAATGAGTTATTTGAGGAACATTGGGATACCAAAGAAAAGAGAAAAGCATATAATGATGCTTATAACAAATACTTCACAGGGCAGCATTCTGATGAGATTTATCAGGAAGTGGTTTTTAATAAATAATATTTGTATCACATAAGTATTATTAAGCCCCTATCGGTGAAAGCTGGTGGGGGCTTTTTGTTATGGAGAAATAGTTGTTAATTTTTATCTGTATAGATTTATTATAAAAAATAGAAATGGATTAGCCTAAGGATCATCTGACTTTCCGAAAAAACGATCTAAGAGTCACATCCAAATTACTTAACCTTAATACCATTAGCATTGATCGGAAGTTTCTCTAAGTTCCAGTTGTTTCTTTCAATTTCATTAATAAAAGTTTGGGTCCTGTAAATTGTTTTACGTAGTATTGGTCTATCATGATACTTCAACCATTGATGTCGAATATCAACATATGAAGCGACCCATTTTTTTTCATCTCCCCCTTTTAACGGCGGAAATTCTTTAAATCTTTTCCTGAGAAACATCGGTACCCTCCCTGAATGAATATACGAATCATATATAACCAACATACTTAGAGCGAGTTTAAAATTATTTCGTTTGCCAAATTCAACCGCGGGCATCCAATAATATTTATCAAAAAATTTATCCTGAGTATCCCGCATAATTTTATCTTTCTGGGCAGCTTCTTTCAGTAATCTTTTAAAATCTTCGTCGTCAACGAGAGATTCATATCCGATTTTCTCCAGATACGGGACGAAATCAGTTGCATACTTCCCGTTATTCTCAACATACATTTCTATTAACTGCCTAAGGTTTCCCTGTTCGGTTGTCTGACTTCTTCCATAAGTGATTTGATGTGTATCATTCACCCCATCTGCATAAATGACCAATGTATCATACTTCCCTTCCGGTGAACCCGATTCAAACACATTTACAATTTTTTGTATTAGTGTTTTCTTACTATCTAATGCCATATTCGCCTCCTCACTTTTATTAAAAAGTTTTTATTAGAAAATGAATCACAATTTACCTCTGGTAACAGCATATTGCCAATTCCTCATTAGTAATCACAACAAAATCAGATCGTCCTGACGTCCATGCACCCGCATCTATAAAAATATGTTTTCCTTTATTTACATTGGCGTTAACGTAAGGATGATGTGTGTGTCCTATAACTGTTATTTTCGTTTCCTTGTTCTCAGGATTCTTCTTCATACGCTCTGCAAAATAATCCAGACAATAACCATAATTTTTTATGTATTCTTTTTCAGATGGATAATCATAAAAAGGGTCCTTGCCTGATTGAACTCCCCACGAATAATGTTCATCCTTTTCGATAACATTTGCCTGAACAAGCAGGTTAGCAAAAAACTCATTTATCTCCCTGATAGTAAGGAAAAGAAATTGACTAACTTCCCACATAGGTGCATTGGGATTTGAGAAATCCTGCCAACTATCCGGAGTGAATCCATGTTCAATGTAAACTTTTCCTTCCAGTGCTGCGAATCTGAATCCCGGGAAATGGCGTAATTCAAAATCATGGTTTCCATAAAGAAAGTGAGTTCTTATTCCATTCATCGTATTAACTATCTGGTCATAACTCGGATGTGACATCCGGATTTCAACTGCTGTTGCATTCGGGCCATGCATACCCGGAAATCGCTGTTCATATAAATCACCAAGCTGGTAAATTCGCAAAGTCTCATCTTCTAATTCCATTTCTTCTTTAAGAGTCCCAAGATGATTCAGGAATTTTAACATCGTGTCTGCACCATACTTAAAATTATCAAGATGTGAATTATATATATACATATGAATGTCAGGAATTATTACTAACATGTCGCATTTGCTTAAAACTGGCCGCCACTTTTCAGGAATCGGATAAGGCTTGCCTTTGTTTGAAATGATTTTAATTTTCTTATTACCTTTTATAAAATCTTTTTTAATCTTCATTGTTTACCTCCCTCCACTTAAAGGATGAAACCGGATCATTATTGAATTCTAATAGTTCAATTGGGTATAATTCATAATTCGTTTCACCAAGTTTGAACGTCTTTGCATTGCTGAGTATTTGAATATTATACCAGTAGGATACCTGGCGCCATGGATGATCGTTATAATGGATTTCAGCAATCAAACTTGTTTGTACTGGTAGTTGTGGAAGTGAATCTCTTACTGTTAAAACAGAAGATTTATTCAGATAATTAATTATTGAACAATAAACTGTATCTTCATAAAAAACGCATAAAGTATCTCTGGCAGACACATCCATACTATAAAAATTAGGTCTCTGGTACCAAATATATAGGCTTCCATCGGAGGTTTCATACTCATCAAGAAAAACATTTATGTTTGGATCGACATAATTACGACTCCAGCCTTCTTCTTCCTGGAGACGCTGCTTACTGCCAAGAGTAGCAACAGGAATTTTTGTTTCTACCATTCCTGCTGTATAATTATTGAATAATTGATTGACCACAAAATACGGCATACCTGAAGTTAGTTTTCCATGAGTCAGACTGTCCCTAAGAGCTTCAGAATATATAGTCCCGTCAAACTTCTGCACATCGGGTTCCTGTAAAACAGGGTACTGAGTACAGCCAACCTGTAAAAGAAAAAGAAAAGAAGTAAACAGAAAAAAGATATATTTTATTTTCTTCATACGTTTGGCTCCAAAAAAATTAAACTTTATTTAGTTAAACCAGATTTTCAATATTGCCATTAGCAGTGATGTTAATCGACTCACCACCGAAAACAGCTTTCCATTTATTCGGTCCTGTAAACCTCACCTGAACTTTTCCCCAGCCGGAAGGAACCTTCCAGGAAAATTTCTCATCTTTCTTTAAATCATATCTTGAATATGCCGCCCACTTCAGCCAGTCATTTGGATGATAAAACCAAAGTTCAACCTGCTTACCATAAGAATTAGTAAATATGATTTCATTTAAATTGATAACCTCACCGACTTTAAAAGTATTCGACATGCCCTGATAAGAATTAATTTTTCCTGAAGCATCTCTTGAATCACCATAGTGCACAATACGATATTCACCTGGCTTTGTATCTGCAGGAATATTCCAGGTTATTGTAATTTTTGAGTTGGCAATGAAATCACGGTTCCATTTATAAATTGTGCAAGGGTCCTTATCAGTAAATTTGGTAATCCATTTGTCCGCTTCTTTCTTTTTAATTTCTAAAAAAGTCCCTTGTGTTCTCAAATTATTTTTTGGATGAGCTCCCCAGAAAATTACTTTGGCAGTTGTACCTGCTTTGTAAAAAGTGTCAACATCAGTTTGAATACCGCCAAATGGAATCCAGGGCCATGGCTGAGTATCAGTAACTACTCCTGTTTGCAATGTTGTTTGATTTGAAGACAGGTCTCTCGGAGTTGGTCCTGCAGGAACCGATTGACCATCCTTCATTGCTTTTGCAAGTTTGCCGAACTCCTGCTGGAAAGCTAACAAAGTGTACGGTCCGAAGTGAGTAGAAGCACCTTCGTAATGTTGAACATCGTATTCTTCTTTTGTTGTTACATACCCGGCATAAGCATTTGCATAAGTAGCGAGAGCTACCTGATTAATTCCTGTTCCTGAAAGCATATTTAGAATCGTCTCG
>JAOTUT010000061.1 GCA_029863735.1 Ignavibacteria bacterium | reverse complement strand
AGAAAGATCATCATCGTCTGAGAGTATTACTGTTGAAATGAGATATTCTCCACCCATTAATTCAAGCGCTGTTGCTGAAGTAAACAGTTTAGTGTTTGAAGCCGGAATCATAGTCTGAGTGTGATTTATGCTGACAATTGTATCCTGTGTAAGAGGATTGTAAATAAACACTGCCATTTTAGTTCCGGCAGGAATTTCTGCAATCAATTCATCTAATTCCTTTATTAATTCTTCCGGAACTTGAGATAAGATGTTGCATCGAACAAATACCAGCAATAAAACCGTAACAAAAATTTTCATTAATTAATTTTTATAATTTTTAGAAACTTAAAATGAGAATGAATTGCAATATATTTATATTGCTCTTGTTAAAAACAGAAATAATTATTCCCTACAAATAAATCACTCTGTTATCAAACTAACAACAAAAATTTTCTAAGTAATAACTATAAGGTAATATGAAAAAAACTGTCAAAGCATATCAGGACGTTGATTTCCTTAATTCATCAGATGGTAGAACAATCAGAATACTTACTGAATATTTACAGCCGAAAAGTAAGTTTAAAAAATTTAAGGTGATGGATACAATAGTATTTTTTGGCTCAGCAAGATTGAAATCTAAAAGAGATGCTATGAGGGATTATAATTCGATAAAAAGTACTAACCCGAAGCAAACTGAAAATTTCGCAACAAAACTTCGAGAGGCACAACTTTCTCTTGATATGTCAAGGTATTATGAAGATGCAGTAGAGCTTTCAAGGAGATTAACTGAATGGTCATTAAATCTTGAAACAAATGCTAATAGATTTATTGTCTGCACTGGAGGCGGTCCAGGTATAATGGAAGCGGCTAATAAAGGTGCTAAGAAATCAGGCGGTTATTCAATAGGATTAAATATTAGTATACCTTTTGAACAGTATGTAAATAATTATGTAACTCCGGATTTGAGTTTTGAATTTCATTACTTTTTTATGAGAAAGTTTTGGTTTGCTTACTTATCTAAAGCTTTGATAGTATTTCCCGGTGGATTTGGTACGATGGATGAACTATTTGAAATTCTTACTCTTGTTCAAACGGCTAAACTCAGAAAAAAGCTGGCGGTAATTATTTATGATAAAAAATACTGGAATAAAATTATCAACTTTGATGCGCTTGTTGACATGGGGATGATAAGTAAAGATGATTTGAGTGTATTTTCAATGTGTGATACGATTGATGAAGCTTATGATGCAATCATTAAACATTTGAAGAAATATTATTCAAAACAAAAAGAACCGAAAATTATAGAACCTGTTCTGCATCTTAGGTAATAAAAAACCCCTCAAAGAGGGGTTTAAAAATTAATAATCATCGGATCGCTGGGCGCGCCGGGTGGCTTTAATTTTTTCCATTCGCTTTTTCACTGATGGCTTTACAAAGAAAGTACGTTTTTTAAATTCTTTGAGAATTCCGGATCTTTCGTATTTCTTTTTGAAACGTCTTAAAGCTTTATCAATGGATTCGTTTTCACCGACTGATATGCCAACCAAATTATTTCACCTCGCTTCTTGGTTATTTAATGATTCGATAAGTTTTTTTAAACCTGATTTTTGAAAATCAACTGAAATAGAACTTTTTCCATTTGAAAGAGTTTCTTTAGAAAGCACTCTTCCGAAATCGTCCCAGTTCTCATGATATATTGTTTCTCCGATTTCAAATGTGTTTAATGGTGAATACTTTTTACATTCTTCATTTTCAATTCCTTCCAACGTAGCACTATTGCTTTTAATAATGTCGCTTATATCTACGATCATAACTTGTTTACACGACTTGCATTTGGCCCACTTTTTGAAATCTGATTCTTCGCCGGTAACGCTGCTCGTAATTTCCATTTTCTGTACTGTCCCGCAGGAATTACAGAAAGCCTCTATATTTTTTATCCTTGCCATAACTAACTCTTTGTTTTTTCAGGTTATAAATTTAAGGTTAACCATTCCGAGAATCAAATTTCAATACTAAAAATCTCTTACTCTAAGTGTCAATACTTTGTTTATTGATAAAAAACTGAATTTTAAGAAAACTGCTATTACATGAAGAGTATTGAAAAAATAGGTAGTTCCTTCAAAGTTAATTAAACTTTTGGCGTGCTTTTCTTTTTATTTTTGATTGTATTGGAACTATTAAACTATCAACCAATGAACAATTTTTGAAGATTTTCTTCATTTCTGCCTGGATTAATATTTCGTTCTCATACTGATCATTATTTTTCGTTGATTCGATGAATTCAGATTTTTGTTCCGATGTCAATTCATCATCAACGAAAAAAGCACATTTCCTTAATTCGAATATTAGTTTTGTTGAATCTTTTTGCTTCCATTTTCTTTTCTCTTCTTCAAAGTGAAAGCTCTCGCTTAATGAAAGAAATAATAATTTTCTCGCCCGGTAGATTCTAGATGCGATTACTCCAACTGGCACATCCAATAACTCAGCAATTTTTTCATAATGAAATAAATGAATTTCTTTCATAATCGTAGGCATCCGGAGAACTGAAGGTAACTTTTGAAGTAATTTTATTAATTCATCTTCACTCATACCTAAATTAATTTTATTTAATTTGGTAATCGAGACAACGTCCTTTGAATCAAGTTCTGCGTGATCTATAAAATAAAATATTGTCTGTGTGTCATTTTCTCTTCGGGAGTAGAAATCCAGTATTTCCCTGATCCAAATTCTAAATATCCAGCTTTGCCATTCGGCTGAGTTCTTGGTGACATTACAATTTTCAATTGCCTCAATGAATGTTTGTATAACTATTTTTTTGGCAAATTTATTATTGAGCAAAATCCAGAAGGAAGTGTTATACAACTTTTTTATAAGTGGCAGAGCTTCGGAATTGAACTCGAAACCAAGCTTTGTTAACTCTTCTTTACTTACTTTAAATCGGTCAAGTGTAGAGGGAGATTGCATCGGATTGGCTAATTACCTTGCGTAAACGATTGTGTTGCCATTCCAGTCATTCACTTTTTCAATATCGATTAAGAAACCATTTACGACCACATATTTTACAACATCATTCTTTCTGATTATGAAATTTGCTGCATCATCTGGTTTAATTGAATTCTCAGGATTGTCTTTTTCATTTAGAATTATGTTGAAAGGTAAATAAGAATGATCTCCTTTGAAATCTCCATTGCTCAATTGAATGTTTGTATAACCTTCGATGTAAAGTTTAACGGGATCTATTTTTTCAATTTCATCAAGTGAATTATAAGCTTCAGGTTTTGTTTTTCCAGGTTCAAGAACATAGCCGGATAAATCAATTTCATCATAACCTGAAAAAACCGATAAATCGCCAACATCTTCAATTGAAGCTTTGAGATAAAAATCACGCGCACCATTAAAATTCACTTCTTCGAAGTTTATGCCAACATCAATAATATATTCTTTATCGTTTCTTTTTAACATTAGATTACGTAAAATAAAATCCATCATAAATTTTTCGTTTTGAGGAATTGACTCGTAAATGCTCAAATCTGTATTAACATAACTACTATTTGCTAGGCAGTTCAACGCTGAGAGGATAGCTATATAATTTATTTTACGAAGGAATTGTTTTTCACGATCTCCTCGCCATCCACCACTCGCCAGAAGAACGACTCCGGTTCCCCATTTTGTAAAATTATCTCCAAATGCCCTTGGTTCATATTCATCTGTGTATTTACCAATGTGTCCGGGAATAAATTCATTCAAAACGTTGACCATATTTCCAATTAGTTTCATTGCTTTTTCTCTTGGTGCAGTAATGCTCTTTTCATAATCAGGTGAAGGAGCCAGAAATGAAATCGACGCTGGATTAAAAGTATTACCGGTCGAATAATCTCTGCCTTGATCGTGAAGATTAAATCCAAAGTCAGCTTTTAAGCTATCAAAAACATTTTTCAGAATCTTTGCTTCTGTAGTTTGCTGTCTTATTACATCTCGGTTCAGGTCAATCTCGACAATGTTCCTTCGCTGGAATTCTTCGGCACCATCAGGATTTACCATTGGGATAATGTAAATGCTCAAGTTTGAAAGCAGGATTTTTTTTAACTCCGGGAAAGCATTATCATCCAGAAATAAATTAATCATGTCGAATATGGCAGCAGTTGCAGTTGGTTCATCACCGTGCATTTGTGACCAAAGAAAGACTTTAGTCTTGCCGGTTCCTAAAGAAATTAAATAAATGTCCCTCCCTTCAATTGATTTACCGACTTTATCCACCTTGAAACCATTTTTATTTTGTAGTTGTTCAATTAATGGAACAATGTCGGAATGCTTAAATCTTCTGTTTTCGAGAGATTTTTCTTTAATGCTTTCATATGAATGATAGAGATCCCAGGCAAGCTGTTTTTCCTGTGCCATTATGATTCCTGATAATAAAATTGTAAATAGTATCCTGAGTAACGGAATCCCGCTTTGCGGGAAAGTAGATTTTTTCATCTTGTTTTAATTTAATTATTCGATGTCTTAATTACTAAAAAATGGAAGGGAGATTTTAACTTGGCTACAAATAATTTGAAGATTGGTTCATCCGCACCTGACTTTAATCTGCAGGGCGTTGATGGTAAAAAATATTCACTCAGTTCCTTTGCTGCTAAAAATGCTCTGATAATAATATTCAGCTGCAACCATTGTCCTTATGTTCAGGCTTACGAAGGCAGAATAAAACAGATTCAGGAGGACTACAAAGGCAAAGAAGTAGCAGTTGTTGCAATAAACTCAAATGAGGATGTTAACTATCCGGATGACAGCTTTGAGAATATGAAGCAACGTGCTGCCAAGCAGAAATTTAATTTTCTTTATTTAAGAGATGAAGACCAGTCAGTTGCCCGATCTTACGACGCAACACACACACCGGAAATATTTCTTTTTGATAAAGAACAAAAATTAACTTTCCATGGAAAGATTGATGATAACTGGCAGGAACCTAAAAAAATACAGAATCAGTATTTAAAAAATGCACTTGATGAATTGCTTGCCGGGAAAGAAATTTCTGTGCCTGAAACTTTTACGATTGGATGTACGATTAAGTGGAAGAAGTAAGAAGGGATTTTAAAGAATGCCTGGTAGCAGCTTTAATACATAAACCCGAAATTAATTGTGATGTAAAAACCACTAAGGTAATCTTTATATCTGTCCTTAAGTATTTCAACACCTTCATCAAGAAATTGCGTATAATAATAACGCATATTTATGCCGACTAGATTTTTCGTATCGATACCGAAATTAGCGCCAAAGCCAACATAGCCACCGACTGCATAGTATGGTTTCGCATACGAAAATGCCTTGAAAAATTCCTGATCGTAGGGTGTTGTTAATGCTATTGTCGGACCTACTCCCAAATTAATATATGGACGAAGATTATCTGTGAGTTCATTTTCGAATAGCCGGAACTGTGCCCCAAACGCAAAAGGTATCTGAAAAACACGATTTTGTTTTCCAAGAGTGAATGTCTGTCCGTATATGTCAACATATTCAATTTCTCTTTCATCTTTTGCTTCAGAAATTGAAACATCGGCGAAAAGAGTAAACTTTGTGCTTAACTCTTTTCTAAAAAATCCACCAAAGCCAAATCCACTTTCACCAATTAATAAATCGAAGCCCCATGCGTTCGGTGGGAACACCATTGGAGGTTCTGGAGGTGCCAGCTCTCCAATATCCTGTGCAATTAGCAAAGAAGTTGGAATTATTAACAATATTAAAAATATTAAACTGCGCATATATTCTTTAAATTTCTGTGACTAAAATAATCAACCTTTTTTTAGAATCAACGGTATTAATGCGGGCTTAAAATAGAAAATATCTTCAAATAAATTAAATTTAATCAATATTTAATATTGTAAAGATCCGGGATGATTCTCACAAAACAAAATTTAGATAAAATAGACATTGATCAACTAGTAAATGACAAGCTGAAGAACGACGAAATCGGTCAGCTTCTCTTCATCGTTCCAACCAGAAGAAAAATCCGTTACCTTACTCGCGAACTCATTTCACTTAGTCCGAATAAATCAGTCTCAGGATTAAAAATCGAAACGATTGGTTCATTTGCTGAAAAGCTACTTCAGGAAATTGAAGGAAATATTAATCTGTTAAGTGAAGAGTCATCAATTCTGCTATTGAGCCAAAGTTTCAAAAAAGTGAAGTTGAAATACTTTTCTCAATACAAAGATAAAATTCCTTTCGGCACACTTGAACGAGTAAAAAATGTCATAGCTGAATATAAACGACACGGAATTACAGCAGAGCGATTAAAAGTGGAAGCAGAAAAATTATCCGGCGGTGAAAAGTTGAAGGCATTGGATATCGCAGCTACATTTCATGAATATCAGAATTCATTGCTCAGAAACAATTACATGGAAACCGGAGATATTTATTCCACCTTGATCAAAAAAGAGAATAAAATATTTGACGAAGCTTTTTCTTTTCTTTATCCAGATTCTCAATTTGTCTTAATAAATGGTTTCGATGAATTCACTGCACCGGAGGTTGAGATTATTAATTCTGCGTCAGGAATAAGAAATATTCAACTATTCGTAGTCTTCGATTATTACAAATATAATCCTGCAATTTTTTCTCACTTGAATTCCTGTCACGATCGTTTGGTTAGAAAAGGCTTCAGGGAAGTAAAAGACACTTCACCTGCTTCTCAAAATAAATTTCTGAATACCGTAAGGGAAAACCTTTCAATAAAAGTATTGAGTAAAAAAGAAAAATATTTTGAGGAAGTAATAACGCAGATCAATGCAAAAAGCAGGGAAGAGGAAGTTGAACTGATTGCAAAAGAAATTAAGAGAATTTTAACTAATGATAAAGCTGAACCTGAGAAAATCTGTATAGTTTTTAATCTTATAGGAAACTACTCAACTATAATCAGGGACAGGTTTAATGTTTATGGTATTCCCTTTAATCTTACGGACAGGTTGGCGCTAAGCACTTCACCGCCAATCAAAGCACTGCTTGGTCTTCTTGAAATTCTTGAAAATGATTTTTACTACAAAAATATTTTCCGTGCTTTTAGCAGTGAATTTTTGGAGACTATGGGGATTGATATTCCTGATTTGCTGAAAACATCTGTTGAACTGAATATTGTTTCCGGTTATGAAAATTGGATGAACAAAATTGTAAGTGCCATCTCTGAACTTTCATCATCAGATGAACAAAGGAATAATGACGATAAACTTCAGTCATACAAAAAAGCAAAATCTGATTTAGAAAAAATACACTCACAGATTAAACCATTTGCAGGTAAACTTACTCCGGAAGAGTTTCGTGAAAATATTTTAGAGTTAATATTCAAGCTAAACTTACCTTCAATTTTATTGCAAGCCCCTTCAGATGTTGTTGAGAATGATGCAATTGCATTTAATTCTTTTATCAAGGTATTAGATGAGATTACCAATCTAAACATGCTTGAATACGGCACTGAAGAAAGTTTCCCACTTCATTTTTATCTTAACCAGCTAAGAACCACAGCTGCATTTACCAGATACAACATTCCTGAAAAGCCTGGCTACGGGGTGCAGATAACAACATTAAATGAGATCCGCGGATTAAGTTTCGATTATCTCTTCATCGGCGGATTAAAAGATGGCGACCTGCCGACGAGATTTACCCCTGAGATTTTCTTTTCCGGTTCATTTGCAAGAGAGGAAAATCAGCACCAGGTTGAGCAGAGATATTTGTTTTATCAATCACTATGCACATGGAAGAAA
>JAOTUT010000060.1 GCA_029863735.1 Ignavibacteria bacterium | reverse complement strand
TACAGGTTAGCCTTTTAATTAAATAGGAAGATGTATGATTTATGATTATATAAAAACAACTATAAAGAGCTGTCTGATTTTATTTTTTCTTCTTTTATTTTCAACATCCTGTACTCAAAACTCGGAAGAATTAAATCAATCAAAACAAAAATATCCTAAAGTATCTTTATTTAGCACTGAAACAAGAATACTTCATTCGGATATTGTTGACGAGGATTTTGAATTGTACATATCTTTGCCTTATGAATACTCAATAAGTGATACAAGTTATCCTGTTCTATTCAGTTTAGATGCTAATCGCAATTATGGTCTGGTGAATAATATGGTAAATATTTTGAGCTTCCCACGTAATGAAATTCCTTCATTGGTTGTTGTTGGTGTTGGGTATCCGATGCAGGGACTAGAAGATTGGGTTGCAGGAAGGGAACGCGATTTTACTGCTACAATTAATCCTGAAACCGAGGATTATTGGCAGAGTATGTATGATATAGAGATCAAAACAGGTGGCGCTACCAAGTTTATGGAATTTCTTTGCAATGAACTAATTCCTTTTATCGAATCAAACTATCGTGTTTCTGGTTCGGACAGATCACTATTTGGATATTCAGCTAGCGGACGTCTTGTTCTAAATGCAATGTTTCATTATCCAGAAAAGTTCATGCGATATTTTGCTGGAAGTCCCTCAATCTCAGGGGATAATAAAATTATTTTTAATTATGAAGAAGAATATGCTGCAAATCATACAGATTTGCCTGTAAGATTATTTATGAGTGTGGGAAACCTGGAAAGTCCTTGGATGAGCAACAATATGAAAAAAATGTCTGAGCAGTTACTCTTGCGGAATTATCCGAACCTTGAATTGGAAACACACATCTTTGAGAATGAAACACACGAGTCTTGCTACGCAGCATCTATAAGCAGAGCTTTAAAAGTTTTATATAATTAACGAAATTGTTTTCGTCATTTAATACAATGTAATAAATCTCTCAACGCCGACCACCAGATTTATCAGCCTTTGGCTTGCGCGGTTTACTCGGCAAAACCAACGGAGAGACGTAGTGGGTTAATTGTAACAACGTTATGATCCTTTTTAATTTATATAATTAATAAGGGGTGAAATAAATGCATACAGGAAATACAATAGCTTCATTTTCTCTTGGAGAAAAATTATATGCACAATTTACATTTCACGGAGGAATTTTAGTTGGTGCGTATGGATTGTTTATGGAAAGCACAGCTCTTGGAATTAGTTATTTACTATACGCCTATATTGGAATTGCACTATTAATGAGATATACAGTCTGCCCCAGGTGTCCGCATTTGCTTATAGCAAATGATTGTGTTCAATTGCACGCCTCTATTACTAAAAAACTTATCTCTCCGAATCGTAAAGGGCCATTAAACCATTATGAAAAATTTTTGTTTATTATGGTTCTTTACGGCATATTATTTCTGCCAGTCTATTGGATTGCTTCAAATACAATTATATTAACATTGTTCTTACTATTGTATGGTGGTCAACTATTAGGATTACATCTTCATTTTTGCACAAAATGTGAAAATAAAATTTGCATTCAAAATAGAAATTCTATCAAGTATGAAAGCAGCTTATAACAAGCCGCACTTCCCGCTCGCTTTTTCAGCCATTGGCTTGGGCAAGTTGCTTAGGCAAACTCGAAGTGATTTGGGAGAGAGCTAAGGAGTTAGATAATTTATGAAAAAATTTGCCTTCCTATTAGGAAATTGGGAAATGGAATATAATATTCCGAAAAGTCCATTTAGTGAAGCAACCACAGGAACCGGGCAAGGTATATTTAAAAGAGCTCTTGATGATAAATGTGTTTATTTTGATTACTCAACATTGATAGATGGTAACAAGGGACAAGCACATGGAATTTTTGCCTGGGATGAAAAATCAAAAACATATAGATATTGGTGGTTTGAAAGTTCAGGAAATTTTTCAACAGCAACTTGCAATTTTATTAATGATGAAACGCTGTTTATGAATTGGCATGATACTTTACTAATACAAACTTTTAAAAAGAGTAGTTCTGATAAAGTAATATTGAGAATGGAAAATCCTAACTCTGATGGAGAATATGAATTAATATTAGAAGTGATATTTACAAGAAAATAGTTGGTTTATTATATCGAACAAAATCGTTGCACAGTGTTATGTGTGCTGGAATAACCATCTTTATCAGCTTTTGGCTTGGGCAAGAGGTTATTGCAGTGAGGTTATAAGTTTTTTAGTTAACAGTAGTTTGCAGTGAAGTAATAGTTAGGTGCACATTTTAAATACCGTAAGTTCAGGAAAAATCAAAAATGGCTTTTGATCTCCAACCAACCTTGAAAGGCGATCACCTTGAACTCAGACCACTTCAAGCATCAGATTTCAATGATCTTTTCGCCGTAGCTGCAGATCCTCTTATCTGGGAACAACATCCAGTCAAGGATCGTTACCAGAAGAAGATTTTTGAGGATTTCTTTCGTGAGTCATTAGAATCCGGTGGGGCACTGATTACTATTGATACTAAGGAAGGTAAAGTTATTGGGTCGTCCAGATTTCACGGATATGATCACAATAAGAGCGAAGTAGAAATTGGCTGGACCTTTTTGGCCCGCTCCTATTGGGGTGGCATTTACAACAAAGAAATGAAAAGACTTATGCTTGAGCACGCATTTAATTATGTAAATAGTGTCATCTTCCTGGTAGGTATCCAAAACATCCGTTCTCTGCGGGCTGTCGAAAAAATTGGTGGTATCCGCATTGGTATGAGGCCTGATGACGGTGGTAATGAAAGTTTCATCTACCAAATCACCGATTCAAGTTTTTTAACGAACAATAAAGCGAAGCATATGTAATAGTCATACCTATTAAAATTAGGAGGAAATAAAATGGAAAAAGAAAATAAAAAAGAAGATAGGAGCACCTGGGCAATAGGTGGAGGTGTACTTCTGGGAATTGGTATTGGATTTTTTTTCTTGAGGGAATCCCCTTTAATATTCGTTGGATGTATTCTTGCAGGATTGGGACTGGGTTTGTTAATGACTTCTATTATATCAAGTAGAAGAGATTAAAAATAAAAACTTAATAAAATTATAATGAAAGCAATTGTTTGCACAAAATACGGACCACCGGATGTTCTTCAGCTCAAAGAAGTAGAAAAACCCACCCCTAAAGACAACGAAGTACTTATTAAAATTCGTGCAACAACAGTTACCATTGGGGATGTAATTATTCGAAGGGGTAAACACCCGGATTCTAAATTTTATACCTTGGTGCTGCATATCGTATTTGGTCTGAGAAAACCAAAAAACTCTGTTCTGGGAATGGAGATAGCCGGGGATATTGAAGCTGTAGGTAAAGATGTTAAGAAATTTAAAAAAGGAGACAAGGTTTTTGGTTCTACTTTTAGTTCTAAATTTGGTGGACATGCAGAATACAAATGTTTACCTGAAAACAGTGTGTTAACAATAATACCAGCGAATATAAATTATGATGATGCAGCCACAATACCAGGTGGCGGGATGACAGCGTTGCGTTGCCTACGAAAAGGAAATATTCAGGAAGGACAAAAGGTTCTTATCAACGGGGCTTCCGGTGCGGTAGGTACGAATGCAGTACAACTTGCTAAGTATTTTGGCGCCGTTGTTACCGGTGTTTGCAGTTCTTCAAATATAGAATTGGTCAAATCTCTTGGTGCAGATTCAGTAATTGATTACACTAAAGAGGATTTTACACAAAGTATTGAAACTTATGCTGTTATATTTGATGCTGTAGCCAAAATATCACCCTCGCGAGCAAAAAAATCTCTGAAAAGGAATGGGGTTTACATTAATGTCTTAAAACATTCAGGTAGCGGAGAAGAAATCGGTGATCTGATATTTTTAAAAGAACTTATTGAGAAGCAAAAACTAAAACCAGTTATTGATAGACGTTATTCATATGAACAAATTATTGAGGCTCACAGGTATGTAGAAAAAGGTCACAAAAAAGGAAATGTAGTAATAACTTTGGAAGGCATCTAAATCATAAAGATTTTGATTGGAGACTTCTTATGAATAATAAAAGAACAAGCGGTTTTTGGTTTGTGATGATTTCTGGAATTTTAATTGTTGTATTGCTTTTATTAGGACAAACCATGTCGTTTATTAACTATGAATTTACAGTATCTCTGGGTTTACAAGAACCTGTGGATCAGATTGGGAAGATTGGGGTTGCTGTAAACAAAGCATTTGGAGTTGGTGACACAATAATATACATACCATTATTAATAGTTGGGCTTATTGGTTTGTGGCATAAGAAAAAATGGGGGATCTGGTCAATGGTAGCTGCGCTTGGAATTACAGCCTATTGGCCTGTTGTTTGTCTGTTTATAATATTTTTTAGCGTGAGTGTTCCGGAGGTGAATTTTACAGATGTATACTCCTATGTAGTTGTACTTGGTTTTATAACTTTGTATGGTTTATGGGGAATTTGGTATCTATATAAAATCAAAATAAATTAATAAACTAATTTTGTTAACAAAACCGTCGCGTTAAACTGAAAATATAGTGATATCAGTATTTGTGCGGTGACGGTTATTCCTGCCTACCGGCAGGCAGGTGCAATGTGGTTATGTGGTTTTTTGTATAATGAAATTGGATTTCAAATTTCTATTTATAAAATATCAATTAGTATGAACTAAATAATAAATTGAAAGTACTCAGAGAGATATTATGAGGGTAAAAAATCACTTGCGTATTTTAATTTATGCTACAATTGTCTGGGTCCTCTTTTTTTTGCCGGTATGCCCGAATACTACTTACAATATTCAACTAAATCCATAATCTTGTTTGTTATCTTATTGTTAATTCCTTTCTCTGTAATCATTTGGTTTTTATTTAAGCCCATTAATAAATTAAGAAGATTCAAAATGTCTTTATGGTGCTCTTTTTATTTTACAGTTCCACTGTCAATCTACGATTATATTTATTGTGGTATTTTTCTTGACTATGGTTTTAATTTTATTTATGCATTCTGGTTTTTAAGTGTGTATTATGTTATACCCTGGATTTTATTTCCAATGATTGCAATATTGTTGAATAAAAAAACAAGCAATGCGAACGTGCAATAAGAATACACCACATAATTAGCACCTCAATCCACACACTCCGCCAGATTTATCAACCTTTTGCTTGGGTGGGAGTTATTATCGACGCCGTGATTTTTCTTGTTCGAGCAAATTACTTTTCATTTCTTCGTCTCAGGGAATAATCTCTAAGTAGCCTAAATATTTTTTAAAACTCACTTGACTTTAATAGACGACTGGTCTATTTTACATATAAATTATGCTAATAGTTGAAAAATGACCGAAACAAGAAATAAACTATTAATGATTGGAGCCAAATATGTACATCAAAAAGGCTTCAATAATACTGGCTTACAGGAAATCTTAAAAGAAGCTAACGTTCCTAAAGGTTCGTTTTACTTTTATTTTAAAAGCAAAGAGCAATTCGGTCTGGAAATAATCGATGTGTTTTTAAGTTTCTTTGAAAAAGAGATTGGTGGTGTTTTATCGGATAAATCAATAAGCGGGTTAAATAGAATAAGAAACTTTTTAAAAACCACGATGAAGGAGTTAGAAAATGCAAATTATACTGGGGGCTGTCCCATTGGTAATCTTTCATTGGAGATGGGAGATTTAAATGAAAATTTCAGAGTAAAATTATCTCAAGCCTTTACTAATATGGAATTTAAATTAATAGAAAGTCTAAAAGATGCGCAATCTGTTGGTGAGATTTCGCAATCCATTGATATTGAAACTGTTGCCGGTTTTATTTTAAATAGCTGGGAGGGAGCGCTGGTAAGAGTGAAAGCTGAGAAATCAATAAGACCATTGGCAATACTTGAAGAAATAATATTTGCAAAAATTTTAATTAAATAAAGGAGAAAATAGAATGAAAAGAGTATTAGTACAGTACAAAGTAAAAGCAGATAAAGCAACCGAAAATATTAATTTCATAAAAAATGTTTTTAAAGAATTAAAAGAAAAGAGTCCTGATGGATTAAAATATGCTTCTTTCCATCAGCCTGATGGAGTAAGCTTCGTCCATATAGCATCGATAGAAACTGATGATGGAAAAAATCCTCTTTCTGAATCTGCGGCGTTTAAGGAATTTCAAAAAGAAATAAAAGAAAGATGCGAAATACCTCCTTCGGCTGTTGACCTGAATGAAATCGATTCTTATAACTTTTTTGGCAAAAATTAATTATTAACTCCGGAGATTGTATAATGAATCACTCTATTAAACACTTATTTCATATCGATGCAAAAAAAAGTGAGGTGTTCAACGCATTAACAACCATTGATGGTTTATCAAAATGGTGGACAAAAGAAACCACTGGAGACAGTAATATTGGCGGCATCATAAAATTTCGATTTGCTGAAAACGGCGGCCCTGACATGAAAGTTGTAGAGTTACAAAGTAATGAATTCGTGAAATGGGAATGTGTTGAAAGTCCACATGGTTGGGCAAACCACACTTTTACATTTACACTTGACGATAACGATGATAAAACCAGGGTTCGTTTTTCACATGATGGTTGGGATGATAATGATGATTTCTATGCCATTTGTTCATTCAGTTGGGTTCGCTATATGGAAAGTTTACGCCAGCTTTGCCAATCAGGTAAAGGCGAAGCCTTTGGGAGTGAGTACCACAGAAAATAATTGTTTCAGCTCTGTCTAAATTTCAATTAGTCACTCGTCATTAAGACTTAAATAAAAATCATTAACAAATAAGGATCGTAAAACATGTCAAACTCAATCAAACAATTAATCAATCAATTTAATCTTCATACAAGATTGTTTAATAACGTAACCGTTGCCATAAAAGATGGTGACGCTGCTAAACCTATGAATGAAAACACGAACCATATTGCCTGGCTAACTGGTCATACAGTTTCAACTCGTTTTACGCTGGCAGGTGCGCTCGGCTTGAAGGAAAGCGAACCATTTGCAGAACTATTTCAAAACGGAAAAGGAATTGACAAAACCGCTAACTACCCAGCAATGAATGAATTGACGAAAGACTGGAATGGCCTTTCAACAAAAATAGCTTCTGCGTTAAATTTATTAAACGAAGAAACGTTAAACGTAAAAATGCCAAGACCGGTACCGACAGGCGATACACTAAGTGATTTTATTTCCTTCCTTATGCATCATGAAGCTTACACTCTTGGCCAACTGGGAATTTACCGCAGATATTATGGCGTAGATGCAATGAAATATGATTGATTTAACAATCAATTTAAATTTTTACTTGGAAGTTCATTACGTGCATTAAAAATAATAAACAACAAATAGTGGAGACCAGATACCACTCTAAAAAACGGGGCGAAACCGAAAGGCCTTAAGAGTAGGAAACAAAAAGGAGCTATTATGAAAAAATTTATTGTGATTTATCACGCCCCACTTGATTTCATGAAGGATATGGCGAACACCACCCCTGAGGATCGAAAAAAAGGAATGGACGAATGGATGGTGTGGGCACAAAAGTGCGGCAGTAAACTTGTTGACATGGGCGCCCCTCTCATGAATGGACAACAGCTTATTCCGGACGGAACTAGTAAAAGCAGTGATAAAAATGTTGTTGGCTACTCTATCTTAGATGCTGAAAATTTAGAGGAAGCGAAAGGTCTGCTTAAAGGACATCCACATTTAGCCTGGAATGCTCAATGCTCGATTGAGGTTCATGAAACC
>JAOTUT010000059.1 GCA_029863735.1 Ignavibacteria bacterium | reverse complement strand
AATAAATGCACTCGTTCAGGCTACAACCCACGGTGTCAACATAAAAGGCTCAACTGCGTACGTTACAAATATGCCTTGCACAACCTGTGCAAAGGCTCTAATTGCTGCTGGTGTTAAAAGAGTTGTAGTATTTTCAGATTATCATGATACTCTGGCCATCAAATTCTTTAACGATGCAGATGTTGAAATAGCGAAAGCTAACATGCCGAACAAGCTTATAAACTATGATCTTGAAAATTATTCCTCTGCTAAAAAAACAGATAAGTCTAAGTAAGCAAATTTGACCAATCGAAAATCAAGTCGTTATTTGCTCATACTTCTTGCAGTAGTTTTTTGGGGAACCTCCTTTGTTGCCACAAAAACATTACTCGTTGAAATAAAACCTATTACAATAATCATACTCAGACTAATTATTGCTTCAGTTCTTTTAACATTCATTGCAATATCAACCAAAAGAAATTTTTCTCTTAACCTTAAAAGCCATGGCTGGATTTTTATTTTAGCTCTTGTTGCTGTATTTCACCTATGGATACAGGTAACAGGATTGCAATTTACAACAGCTGCTAACACCGGGTGGATAATAGGAACAGCTCCGGTTTTTATGGCAATTATGGGATTAATTTTCTTTAAAGAGAAAATAACACTACTTGGATTTTTTGGAATTATGTTGGCAATCTTTGGATTGCTGCTGCTCTTCGGAAAAGGAGATATTACAAATATTGGTCTTATAGAAAACAAAGGTGACTTGCTTGTCCTTGGCAGCGCATTTACCTGGGGAGTCTACTCTACCGTGAACAAAAAAATCTCACTCACGTATTCTCCACTGATGACCATTCTTTATCTTTTTCTGATGATGGCGACTATTATTATCCCGTTCAATCTTAATTCGGAAACTATTGCATCGGTCGTTCATCTTTCTCGGATTGGCTGGTTATTAATTTTGTTTTTAGGACTTTTTTGTTCCGGAGTTGCGTACGTAATTTGGGCACAAGCTTTACGAGATATGGAATCAGCAAAAGTGGGAGCCTTCCTTTACCTTGAACCACTTGTTACGGTTGCTGCTGCCGGGTTTTTTCTTAACGAGGAAATTACATGGTTAATGGTTTTTAGTGGATTGCTCATCACCATTGGCGTTTTCTTGGTTAATAAAGAATAATAACCACAGAAAATGTTAGTTGCTTATTCGGGAAGCAATTATTAGTTTGCCGCAAAAATTTATTGCATTGAACAACTCGATTTCAATCAACAAAAAGGAGGCGCTATGAACCAAAAAAAATTCTGGCTTACATTTATAGTAATCTTTATTGTGTATGAGATTACAAACTTTGTTGTCCATGGTTTAATTCTTGGTCCGACATATATGAGCGAGGAAGTTAAACCATTATTCAGACCGCAGGAAGTTCTTGAATCAACACAATGGATAAGACTCCTTACGGAAATGGTCTGGTCTTTTTTCTTTACGTTTATTTTTGTTAAGGGCTACGAGAATAAAGGTATAATGGAAGGAATAAAGTTCGGTATTTATATTGGACTGTTCTATTCGTTTGTGTGGGCTTATCAAACTTACTGGATGTATCCAGTTCCCTACTCACTAATTTTTCAGTGGTTTATATTTGGCCTGATACAATGTGTAATTCTGGGTGTTGTTGCTGCAATGATATATGAACCGAAGCCAGTTGTCAGTTAAATTTAGGCGAATATAAAAGGTGGGGCTGAACAATTCAGCCCCAATTCATTTTAAACACACCAAACACCGGATTAAATAATTGGACACCTTTAAAAACAGCAAATCATTATTTAATTTTAAACAAATGTTACACATAATTAATAATCAAAGGCTTTTATGAACCTGGAAAGTAAAAGACCAGAAATTGATTATCCAACAACGTGGCAGTATAAAATAATTGGATCAAGTGTAGACGAAATGATCAAGGCCGTTGAGAGCGTTATTGTTGATCTTGAATATGATCTTTCAGCTTCAAATATCAGCCAAAAAGGAAAATACTTCAGCCTGAATATTTCCGTGAAAGTCCCTTCGGAAATCGTGAGAGATTTAGTTTTCCAGAAATTATCCTCACATCCGGCAATAAAATTTGTGATTTGATTTTGTAATGGATGAAAAATGTAACGTCCCCCGGCAAATAAACTTTAATTGCTGGAAACACCACGCAGGTTTTATAACACACCAGATTAAAACAATTAAAAAGACCGAGATGCTCGATGAGCTTAAACTCTATCTGCTTAAAATTGGAGAGTCTCTAATGGACCTGTACTTTGGCAAATATTCACCAGAAGAGATTTCAAAGCAGATACTCGATGCACTCGACAGAAAAAAAATATTTTCCTTCAAAGAATACAAAGACTGGCTCATAAAAGGTGGGAAAGATTATCAACTACTAAAATTGAAAGACAGCTCTGTTTGGACGCTTCGTCTTGGAGAAAACCTTGAAAGATACATTCATATACATCCGGGTAGACATTCGCCTCAGACAGTAAGAGTTAAAGCAATCACGTTAAAGACAGCAATTTTGATTTTGTCTTTTGAAAAAATTGGCCAAATAAAAACCATTGAAACTGAAACAATAAATGAAATCAGGAAAAAACATTTAAATGATGTGCCTATAGAATCATTTTCAAGTGCATCCGGACTTGGAAGGATGATAAATCTTTTAAGTAAAAGATTATAAGTGGAATTAATTGTAGAGGATTTGGCCGTCACGGTCAAACCGTGACAGCCGTTAAATTAATTTTGACTTGGTTCGCTAATGAGAAGTTCTTTTTCGATTGCAGATTTGAATGATTCTTTCGGAAGCGCTCCAACAGCTAATTTCGGTTGTCCCTCTTTCGGAATGAACAACAACGAAGGAATGCTTCTTATTCCGAATACAGCACCCAGTTCCTGTTCTTCGTCTGTATTGACTTTATAGAAATTTACTTTTCCTTTATACTCTGTGGAAAGCTCGTCAATGATTGGTCCAACCATTTTGCAGGGACCGCACCATGGTGCCCAAAAATCAACTACAGCCGGAAGCTCGCCTTCGAATTTCCAATCCTGGTTCTGTTCGTAGTTAAAAACCTTTTCTAAAAATGTTTGTTTGTTTAAATGTTCAGCCATTGTTTTTCCCTTGTTTGTATTTATTAAATTGCTTGTAAAACTCTTTGCAGTCTTTCCCGCACTTCGGTTGCTATAGGTTTCATCTTGTCATTTTCCATAATCCATGTCATCACCATCGGGTCAAAGATTGAAACACGTGTCTTGCCATCTTTTTCATAAACGATCACGTTACAAGGAAGCAGTAAACCGAGTTCTTCTTCTTCCTGTAATGCTCTATGTACTATCGGCGGATTGCACGCACCGAGTATAGAATACTTCTTAAAATCGACATTTATTTTTTGCTTGAGTGTTTCCTTTACATCGATTGATGTTAAAACACCAAAGCCTTCCTTTTTTAATTCGGCAGTAACTTTTTCGATTGCCTGCTCATAAGATAAGTCAATAGTTTTTGAAAATCCGTATTGCATTTATTGATCTTTCCTTTCAACCTATACTTTGTCAGATTTTTTCAATGTTGAAAGCTTAAAGGGAAAATACGCTGGACAAAAACCCATAAGACTCGTAAGTAGAAACACAACTGCAAAAATTCCAAGAACAATTGCCGCAACTCCGGTTATTTGGTTTGTGAAGTATAGAATGGCAACAATCACAGCTAGCAGCATTCTTATTCCCCTATCCATTGATCCCATATTCTTTTTCATTTTTCTTCTTTCCTATTGTTAAATAATATTTTAATTTGTTTCCAGTCGGTTAGTACCAACCCGATTAAAGACCCATATAATGTGCTGTTAACAGGACTGCCGGTTATTGCACAGCTTCCGTTACATCCTATAAAATTGTAATAAAGAAATCCACCAAGCGCACCGAGCACCAAAGGTATAAATAATTTTATTTTATTCCAGTTCATTTTAAACCCGCCGCGTTCCATCTTATAATTCCGCCTTTGAGATTAGAGGCATTAAAACCAAGCCTTTTCAGTTTAGCTGCTGCATTCAGACTTCTGTTGCCAGTCCGGCAGTAACAAATAATTTCTGCATCTTTAAATTTTTTCAATTCATTCGCACTCGAGGCTAATGATGTATTCGGAATGTGATACGAACCCCTTATCGAACCTTGTTTTCTTTCGGTATCAGTTCTGACATCAAGAAGCACAACATTCCGCTCTTTTCTAATTTTCTGAGATGCCTCATTTGCCGAATAGTGCTTAATTGATCGTATCAGAAAGAATTTCCTAATAAAATAGAAAGCTAACAAAGCAATAAGTGCGTATAATAATATTTGTCCGGTTGTCATTTTATAATAATTTTATTTTCATATGGTTTGATAGTTAAAATGTGAAAAGGATTCAGACAGTAAAAAGCCCCGCCGAAGCGGGGCACGTAATCTTATTCAGTTGCGTGTTTCAGTTTATTAAGAAACAGTCGAAGAATTAACGCAGCAAAAAATGAAGTGATAACCAGCAGCAAGAAAAATTGCCAGAGTTCCCAATTTTGATAGAACCTTCCTACAAAACCTGAAAGATAATTCCCAACAGCGGTTGCCCCAAACCAACCACCCATCATTAATCCTTTCATCTTTGGTGGTGAAACTTTAGACACGAAAGAAAGACCCATAGGGCTTAAATGCAGTTCAGCGATTGTTAAAGTAAAATATGTTCCCATCAACCAGTATGCAGAAACTGTAATTGAAGAACTACCACCATCAAGTTCAAGCATGGACGGCAAACCTGTAACCGCAATAACCATAATAATATAAGCTAACCCGGTAATTATCATTCCTATTCCAATTTTTGCAGGTGAGGACGGCTCTTTTCCTTTTCTATTTAAAAAAGCAAACCAGCCAACAATAATCGGAGTAAGTAAAACAATGAACATAGGATTGAATGATTGAAATTGTTCAGGCTCAATTTCGTTTGAATTACCCAATGTGTTCAACTTTATAATTATAACAACCAAACCAATAACAGCGAATAGCCCACCCAGTAATTTTGTTTTAGTTGCTTTAGAAACAAATGCAGCAGCCCCTCCAAGTAATACAAAGAGAATTGCGTGCAATCCAATAACATCAAAAAGGAGATAGGTAAATTTGCCGACAAACACATCAGTATAATCTCTTGCAAAAAGTGAGAGTGCCGAACCGTTTTGATGAAAAGCCATCCAGAAGAAAATAACAATTGCAAAAATTGTCATCAGAGCTATAATCCTCTCTTTTTCCTGAGACTTGGTAAGGACGATATCAACATCCACATTGTCTTTTTCTTTAGCACGATAATCTGCATTTGCATAATATTTTTTGAAGATTAAAAAAATCAAAAGAGAAATAAGCATTCCCGCCGCAGCAACAGCAAACCCGGCGTTGTATCCTTCAGCAAGAGTTGCGCTAAAGTTTTCCATTACAAAACGTTTTATACCAGCTGCAGCCATAGGTGCATAAAAAGCACCTATATTTATTCCCATATAAAAAATATTATATCCTGCGTCTTTGAGCGAACCTTGTGTGTGAGCATAAAGATTTCCCACAAGCACAGAGATGTTAGCTTTAAATAATCCGTTTCCAACGCAGACCACAGCTAATGCAATATATAATTGAAGAGGTGAACTTGTCGGGACAGCCATCATCACGTAACCAATTCCCATAACAACTGCACCGATTGTAATTGTTTTGCCGTACCCAAGTACATTATCAGCAAGCCAGCCACCGATGATAGGAGTGATATAAACCCCGGCAAGGAAAAGACCATACACATTCGTTGCGGTAGTAGCATCCCAGCCAAAATTTTCTTGCATATAATAAACAAAAATGGCGAGCATGGTGTAAAACCCGAACCGCTCCCACATCTCGGTAAAAAAGAGAACATACAATCCTTTCGGATGACCTTTAAACATTAAACCTCCGGAAAATTATTTTATTACGAGAATTGATTTTGCCCGCCATAAAGTTATGAAAGGCGTATTGTTGAAGAACAGTAAACCGAATCATTCAGAAGATATCTTTTTTCATAATTGAGCCTAAAATTAAGGAGTTTCTGCAGGAATAACCAATAATAAAATTAGGGGTTATTTTGAGCGGGGAAAGCTTAAAAATGTGCAAAAATTGAATTGAAATTCATTTTTGTAGCTAGTTGACGGGTTGAGCAAGATAATTATTAATCTTTACTTGCCAAATAGCAATTAGATTCCATATATTCCAGCTCTACCAATTACAAACAATGTTAAAATTTTACAAGGGAGACACATATATTTATTAATAAACTTTAAGGAGGCACCATGCTTAATTTTAAAAGAACTCTTTTTACACTCATTCCGGTATCATTAATTTTCTTAGCCGTAGAATCTACACCGACAGCAAATCCACCCAGTGAGCCTGTATTTGTTCAGGAATATATAGGGCAGATGGATTTTATAGAAGGCAGATTAACACAACTGCTTGGCGCTATGTCTCAGAATCAGATCAGCTGGACACCGGCAGAAGGTGTTAGAACAGACGGACAAATATATCTTCATGTTGCGGAAGCAAACTATATGTTAGCCGGCTTTATGAGCGGGGCACAAATGGAAGGTGGACCCGGGGCCAAGGAAAAAAAGACTACCGATAAAGATGAAATAAATAAAATACTTAAAGAGTCTTTTACTACAGTTAAAGAAGCCGCCGGAAAATTAACAGAGGAAGATCTAAATAAAGTAGTAAAGACCCCATTTGGTATGGATATGTCGTTAAGAAACTTTATGATCAGCCTTCTGTGTCATTGCCATGAACATCTTGGGCAGGCAATTGCTTATGCAAGAATGAATGGTGTTACTCCTCCCTGGAGCAAAAAAGAATCTGAAGGTTAAAAACAATGTTTTATAAGGGCTTGAATATCAAGCCCATTTTCATTTATGAACTCTTCTCCCAGAGTGAAGTATTTATGCTACCCACCTTAACAATACTCAATAGAAGTATAATTACTCCAGCCCATTGAATGGGACCAAGAATATTATCATGTACTACATATTCTAAAATAACAGCAGTTAATGGAAAAGCCAGTTCACAAATTGCTGCAACCGAAGCAGTTATTCGCTTCAATCCGTAATAATACAGAAAGATTGCTGCGCCGCCGGTAGAGAAAGCAATAATTAAAAATATAATAACTTGTGTTGTTGTAATATCAGAAAAGCTTTTCATATCTCCCAATGAAATAACCAACACAAACATTATTACTGCGGAGAAAAGAAAACGCAAGTATGTTCCCATCTCAAAGGAAACATTTCGTAGAGCTCGCTTACTTAACACCGTGGACGAGCTAAAACTAAAAGCAGCCAGTAAAGCAAAGAGTGCCGCCACCGTGGTTTTATCTCCGGTAGACAAATCTGGCAGATTAATACCAAAAGTTATAAAGTAAGCGCCAATTATAGCAAGAGTGGCCCAGAAGAAGAATTTTTTTGTTAATCTTTCTTTAAGAAATAATGCAGCAAGAGTTATTGCGAAAATCGGTTGCAGTTTTTGTAGAAGAATCACTACTGAAAGATTGACAAAATTTACATAGAATAGTGCTTTAGTTATAGCCATTGTACCTATGGCTCCGCCCAGCAAGGCAACCAAAAAGAATGTAAGCCAATCTTTATAAGCCAGGGATTTTAATGAAGGGAGCATTCTGATAAAATATGGCGAAAGAATAACGGCAACAATAGTGCTTTCAATGAACACGACGAGAGGCACGGGTAAACCGTAAAGAG
>JAOTUT010000058.1 GCA_029863735.1 Ignavibacteria bacterium | reverse complement strand
GTAAACTCCAGCTTTGCATTCTCACCAACACTAACTTTTATAGTATCTCCGCTTACAAAATTACCAGCTAGCAACTCCTGTGAAAGAGGATTAACAAGATATTTTTGTATTGTTCTTTTAAGTGGTCTTGCACCATAGGTTACATCATAACCAATATTTGCAAGCCAGTCTTTGGCCTCATCAGAAACTTTCAGAGTCATATCATTTTGCTTCAATGACTTTTGTACGTGAGCAAGTTGTATATCAACAATCTCTCTTATTTCTGATCTTGAAAGCGGCTTGAAGAGTACTATTTCATCAATCCTGTTCAGGAACTCAGGCCGGATTGTTTGTCTTAAAAGATTCTGCATTTGCTGTCGCAGTTCGCCCATCAATTCTTCAACATTATCTTCTTTAAAGAACTCTAATTTTTCCTGGATATAATGTGAACCGATGTTTGATGTCATAATAATTATTGTGTTTTTAAAGTTAACCGTTCGTCCCTGATTATCAGTCAATCTTCCGTCATCCAAAACCTGGAGCAAAACATTAAATACATCAGGATGAGCTTTTTCAATTTCATCAAGCAGCACAACTGAGTATGGTCTTCTGCGGACAGCTTCAGTTAACTGTCCCCCTTCTTCATATCCAACATACCCCGGAGGTGCACCAATCAAGCGCGACACAGAAAACTTTTCCATATACTCGCTCATATCAATTCGAATCATTGCGTGTTCGTCATCAAATAAAACTTCTGCAAGAGAACGAGCAAGTTCGGTTTTACCTACTCCCGTTGTTCCAAGAAAAATAAATGAACCAATCGGACGGTTGACATCCTGCAATCCCGAACGGGAACGACGGATTGCATTTGCAACAGCAGTTACAGCTTCGTCCTGCCCAATCACTCTTTTATGAAGTTCGTCTTCTAATTTTAAAAGTTTGCTGCGCTCACTCTCGAGCATTTTACTCACGGGGATTCCGGTCCACTTAGAAACTATCTCGGCAATATCTTCTGCGTCAACCTCTTCCTTCAGCATCTTTTTATCTTTTTGGGCTTGAGCAAGTTTTTTAGATTCATCTTTAAGCTGTTTTTCGAGATTCGTTATTCTTCCGTATCGGATCTCTGCGACTTTACCTAGATCTCCTTCTCGTTCATATCTTTCAGCTTCGAGCTTAAGGTTTTCAATTTCACTTTTCATTGATCGTATTTTCTTGATGTTTTCTTTCTCAAGTTCCCAGTGCACTTTCAGCTTTGTTCGTTCTTCATTCAGCTCACTCATTTCCTTTTGAAGTTCCTTAAGTCTTTTCCCGGAGGCTTCATCTTTCTCTCGCTTAAGAGCTTCACGCTCAATCTCTAGCTGTTTAACTTTGCGCTCAAGTGTATCCAGCTCTTCTGGCATAGAATCAATTTCAATTCTTAACTTTGATGCAGCTTCGTCAATCAGATCAATTGCTTTATCAGGAAGAAATCTGTCAGTGATGTATCTTTCAGAAAGCTGAGTTGCAGCCACAATAGCACCGTCAGTAATTCTAACTCCGTGATGAACTTCGTATCGTTCTTTAAGTCCACGTAATATTGAAATTGTGTCTTCCTCGGATGGTTCACCCACAAGCACTGGTTGAAAACGTCTTTCAAGTGCTGCATCTTTTTCAATATGTTTTTTGTATTCGTCTAGAGTAGTAGCACCTATTGCGTGCAATTCACCACGAGCAAGTGCTGGCTTCAAAATGTTTGCAGCATCCATTGCACCCTGTGTTGCGCCTGCACCGACAAGCGTATGAAGCTCATCTATAAAAAGAATAATTTCACCATTAGATTCCTGGACTTCTTTAATTACTGCTTTCAGTCTTTCTTCAAATTGTCCACGGAATTGCGATCCTGCAACAAGCGCACCCATATCAAGTGCAATGATTCTTTTTGTTTTTAGATTTTCGGGAACATCGCCGGATACAATTCTGTGAGCAATACCTTCGGCAATAGCTGTCTTCCCTACCCCAGGTTCTCCGATTAATACGGGATTATTTTTTGTTCTTCTGGAAAGAACCTGCAGCACCCTTCTTATTTCTTCATCTCTTCCTATTACAGGATCAAGTTTTCCCTGCTTTGCAAGGTCATTCAAATCTCTCCCGTACTTTTCAAGAGATTGATAGGTGTCTTCAGGATTTTGTGAAGTAACTCGTTGAGCCCCGCGTACACTTTTAAGTGCAGCAAGGATTTCGTTATAAGTTATTCCGTTATCTCTAAGAAGCTGCCCGGCTTTGCCGTTATCATTCGTAAGCGCAAGCAGTAAATGTTCTGTCGATACGTATTCATCTTTTAAGTTCCGTGATTCCTCGGCTGCAGTATCAAAAAGCTTTCCCAAGTTCTGTCCCATTTGCTGATTGCCTAAACCTGTACCGCTTACCTTGGGGAGTGATTCTAAAAGCTCGTTAACTTTTAGTTTAACTGCATTAAAATTTCCCCCGGTTTTTTTGATAATTGATTCAGCAACATTCCCGCTTTCCTGCATAATTGCGGCAAGCAGATGTTCAGGCTCAACAATCTGGTTGTTATAGTTTTGTGCAATCTCAATTGCGTTTTGAACAATTTCCTGTGCCTTTACTGTTAGTCTATTAAAATTAAATGCCATTATTTTATTACCTTTTCTACACTTATTCGTTTCTTAACTTCGATAGTTCTTCGAATAAAGAGGTTTCTTTTTTAGATAAGTTTTTGGGAATATCATTCTTTATTCTTACAAAGAGATTTCCTCTTTCGCTACCCGAACCAGATTTTTTCAAACCAAAATTTCCAATTCTAAAAATACTATCGTTATCAGTACCCTTTGGAATATCAAGGTTAATAGTTTTTCCGTTTAATAATTTTACTTTTTTCTTTCCACCCAGAACCGCCGTATATAAATCTATTGTTAAATCGTAATATAAATCATCATTATCGATTTCGTAAAATGGATGTCTTTCAATTTTTATCGTTAAGTATAAATCACCTTTCACTTTTCCACTTCTCGAAGCACCACCCTGGTCTTTCAATCTTAATTTGTCGCCATCACTGGTTCCGGGATTAATCTTTATTCTTAATTTCTTTCTATTAATCAATACGTCTTTGGTATTTCCATTATATGCGTCTTCAAGTGAAACGTATAAAGTTGCTTCATAATCTTGTCCTCTCTCTTTACCCATATTGGACCCATAAAATTTAGATCCTCTGCTTCCACCCTGTCCAAAAATATTTTCAAAAAAATCTGAAAAACCACTTGCACCACCAAACAAATCTCCAAAATCACCTGAAAATTCATGTGTTGTTCCGCCTCGTCTCCCACCTCCATACTGAGAGAAGAAGTCTTCGAATCCACCACCGCTTGTTTGATACTGTCTCCAATTAGATCCAAGTGCATCATACTTTTTTCTTTTTTCAGGATCACTTAATACTTCATTCGCTTCGGTAATCTCTTTAAACTTTTCTTCGGCAGCTTTGTCATTTGGATTTTTATCAGGATGATAATGCACAGCTAACTTTCTGAAAGCTTTGCTTATCTCATCTTTCGTTGCTTTCTTATCAACGCCTAATATTTTATAGTAGTCTTTAAATTCCATGTTTTTTTAAATTTCTTTCTTCGAATATAGCCAAAAGAAAAGGGTAACGTAATTAGTTACCCTTCCCTTCCTTCAACATCGACTCTTACTTATTTCACTTTGATCTCAATTTCTTTTGGTTTTGTTTCCTCAGCTTTTGGAACCGTGATAGTTAACTGACCATCTTTGAACTCAGCGTTAATCTTATCATTTTGTACGTTCTCGGGAAGATTGAATGATCTATAATATTTTCCGAAAGATCTTTCTATTCTGTGGCTCTTACTATCTTTGTGCTCACTCTCCTGAGCTCTTTCTCCGCTAACATTCAGTTTACCATCAACAAAAGATATTTTTACATCTTCCTTTTTTATTCCTGGAAGATCAAGCTTCAGTGAATATTTATCCTTGTCTTCAAAAATATCAGTAAGCGGCATCCAGACAGCATTCTCGCATTCATCATCTTCTTTACTTCTGGAAATTCCAAAACGATTTTCATAAGCGTTAAACATTTTGCTGAACTCCCTTTCGAAATCAACAAGGTCCCTCATCGGGTTAAATTTAATTAGTGTCATTTTAGTATCTCCTTTATTTTTATTATATGTTAGTTGATTTTTAATTCCTTATAAACAACACTCGTGCCGAGAGCCAAAAATCGTGGTAAAGTATTTATTTACAATGAGTTACAGCCATTACTATCAGATCGTTTCCATCCTGCCAGAATGGCGTATAATCTGAACTAAGCTTTATATACTTGGCATTATGGCTGTTATTACGTGTCATAATAGCAGCGCATCAGTTTATTCATTTAGCAAGGGATCAATTAGTAGTTCAATTGTTAATATTTCTAAAAATGGGTATGTTTGCGCCCGCTTTTTATCACGGAATTATATGGGAATTGAAAATAAAGAAGATACAATTATAGCATTAGCTACTCCTCCAGGTGTTGGAGCCATTTCCGTTATTAGGTTAAGTGGACCCAAATCATTGGACGCCATTGACCAAGTCTTTTCTGGTGGAATCAAATTAAAAAATGCAAAGTCTCATACAGTACATTATGGTAATATGATTGAGAACAATGAGATCCTTGATGATGTTTTAGTCTCCGTTTTTAGAGGACCGAATTCATATACTGGTGAAGATAGTGTTGAAATTAGTTCACACGGAAGCCCTTTAATTGTCCAAAAGATAATATCTTTAATCTTAACTAACTCTGATTTACGAGCTGCTGAGCCTGGTGAATTCACGAAAAGGGCATTTCTAAATAATCGGCTAGATTTAGCCCAGGCAGAAGCTGTTGCTGATCTTATCAGTTCAAGAACAACTACTTCCCTCCGAGGAGCGAGAAACCAGTTAAATGGTCTTTTATCCTCAAAGGTTGGTGAGTTGAGAAAAAATTTGATTGATATTTCTTCCTTTATTGAATTAGAATTAGATTTTGCTGAGGAGGATATAGAACTAATAAAGAAGGAAGAACTGAATAAACGAATTAGTGATATTATAAGCCAAATTAACAATTTATTGAGCACATATTCATTCGGAAAAATAATTCGAGATGGCCTTAATGCAGTGATAGTTGGGGAGCCAAATGTTGGAAAATCATCAATATTGAACTATTTATTGAAGGAATCTCGAGCCATAGTGAGCAGTATCCCAGGAACGACCCGAGATACAATTAGAGAAGAAATTTCCATTGATGGACTTTTATTTAAGCTATATGATACAGCGGGTATCAGAACTCCAGACGAAGAAATTGAAAAAGAGGGAGTTGAACGCTCTAGAAAAGCTGTGAAAAACGCGGATCTTATTCTCTTTTTAGGAGATGTTGATTTAGGATTTTCTTCCATAGTTGAAAATGAGCTTAATGACTTAAATCCTTCTGCAAAAATCATCAAAGTTCTTAATAAGATGGATCTTGGATTAAAAAAAGAATTTTCTGAGGATTTCAGGGTTTCTGCTAAAACCGGAGGTGGAATGATGCATTTTATTGAGGGTTTAAAAGAAAGAGTCTTGGGAGAAAGTGCATACTCAGAGAAAGATGCTATTATCACAAACATCAGACATTATAATTGTCTGAGACGGGCGAAAGAAAGTTTAATTAAAGCTATTGAAACTGCCAGAGAAAGATTGAGTGGAGAATTTATAGCTTCTGATCTTAGGGCTGCTGAATTTGCTTTTGCTGAGATAATTGGAGAAGTAACTCCTGAAGATATTCTTAACAACATTTTTTCGAAATTTTGTATTGGGAAGTAACAGTTTCACGTGAAAAACTATAATAAGCAAGCAAGGAAACTTGCTTCAAAACTCGTTTGTTTCACGTGAAAGTCATTATAAATAAATAGTTTATGGGAAGTAAGTCATACGATATATTAGTTGTTGGTGGTGGGCACGCTGGGATTGAGGCTGCTGCATCAGCTGCCAAAATGGGCTGTTCAGTTGCACTTCTGACGATGGATAAATCTGCCCTTGGAAGAATGTCTTGTAACCCAGCCATTGGCGGTACAGCTAAGGGTCATCTTGTTAGAGAAATAGATGCTTTTGGTGGGTTAATGGGCAGAATTGCGGATGCGACAGGAATTCAGTTTAGAATGCTCAATAAATCAAAAGGACCAGCAGTTTGGTCCCCCAGGTGTCAATCGGACCGCGACCTATACTCAAAAGTTGCAAGTGAACTTATTTCATTTATCTCAAAGATTGAAATAATCGAAAAATCTGTAATTGAAATTCTGATTGAAAATAATTCCATCATCGGAATAAGGACAGGTGAAGGTGAGGAAATTTTAGCTAAAGCTGTGATTCTATCTGCTGGTACTTTTATGAATGCCATTATGCATACAGGTTTGAAAGCAACAACTGGTGGAAGGTTCGGCGAAAAACCTTCGATTGGTATCACGGATGGGTTAATTAAGCACGGTTTTATTTCCGGTCGACTAAAGACCGGAACTCCCCCAAGGCTTAAAAAAGATTCCATAAACTTTTCAATCTTGGAAGAACAACTTGGAGATATTAATCCACAGCCCTTCTCACATTTTACAAATAAAGATAACTTCCCTGCCCTCCCTCAGGTAAGTTGCCATATAACTTATACCGATCCGGAAGTTCACAAAATATTGGAAAAGGGTTTTGACAGATCCCCAATGTTTACAGGCCTTATTGGTGGTATTGGACCAAGATATTGTCCCTCAATTGAGGATAAGGTTATAAGATTTTCAGACAAGGAAAAACATCAACTATTTCTTGAACCAGAAGGATTGCATAGTGAACAGATTTACGTAAACGGTTTTTCCACTTCCCTACCAATCGAGATTCAATTGGAGGCATTACATAAAATTAAGGGACTGGAAGTTGCGGAAATGATTCGCCCTGGTTATGCAGTTGAATATGATTTCTTTCCACCGCATCAGGTTGATTCAACCCTGGGAACTAAGTTGGTTAAAGGTTTGTATTTCGCTGGTCAGGTTAACGGAACTTCCGGATATGAGGAAGCAGCAGCCCAGGGACTCATTGCCGGAATCAATGCTGCTCTAAAAATTCAAGGAAGAAAGGAATTTGTTTTAAAAAGAAGTGAAGCTTATATCGGCGTTCTCATCGATGACCTTGTTACTAAATCTACAGATGAGCCTTATCGAATGTTCACATCTCGTGCTGAGCACAGACTTTTGCTAAGGCAGGATAATGCAGATAGAAGGTTAATGAAGTATGGAAAAGATTTTGGGCTGATAAATGAAAAAGATGCAGAAAAAGTAGAAGATCGGGAGAAGAAAATTTTTACTGGAATTTCAGCATGCAAAAATCTCAAACTCAATGCTAAAATCGTCAATAACTTTTTAGAATCAAAAGGTTCATCAATTATAGACTCCACAGAAACAATTGCAAATCTCTGCAGAAGACCCGAACTATCATTAGTTGAATTACTAAGATTCAATGGCTATTCAGGTAACGAGGAACTCAAGCCGTTGCTTGAAGATGAAGTTGTTCTTCAACAGGTTGAAATCGATTTGAAGTACGAAGGATATTTAAAGCGACAGGAAGAAATGATTGCGAAGCTTGAGAGGTATGAAAACCTATTAATTCCTTTAACATTAAACTATTCTGAGATAAAAGCGTTATCAACTGAAAGCAAAGAGAAACTACAAAGGTATAAGCCAAGATCAATTGGTCAGGCATCCCGTTTATCTGGAGTTACCCCTTCTGATATTTCTGTTTTATTGATATATTTAAAGAGATAATTT
>JAOTUT010000057.1 GCA_029863735.1 Ignavibacteria bacterium | reverse complement strand
GAGTATTCCCCCTCTGCGGATGTCCTCCATTTACCGGAATCTTTGGTATTGGCATTGCGGGGATCATGGTTGATGGTTATTGAACATTCGCCCTCACCGGCTATGAGCGTGTCTCCGCTACCAGTATCATAATAAACCCTTAGATTTGTACCATTAAAAGTAGCCATAAGGCCGCCTCCTTATCTTATATTTTAAGATGCGGCAGGCAGTCTGCTAACTGTACCGCTCGAAATAAACGTAGCATTAAATGCCCTGGTTTCTCTGTTGGCTCCCGAATCTTCTATTCCGGTACAAACAAATTCACCGGAATATCTAACTTCAGTCGTGTCAACCGAACCATTATCATTAATGCCAAATACCAATGTGACAGTTCCCGAGGCAACCAACTGATCGTAAAGCGTTGTAATATTACCCAACGCCGGATAGATTACCATACCAGATACGCTGACTTCCGCACCTAACATTCCCTCCTCGTATTCCTGCCAACGACCGGAGTCCTTGTTATTAACTTCCCGGGGATCTTGCGAAAAACTGATAGAACATTCTCCTTCACCGGCTATTAAATCGCCTTCAAGAAAAACCCTCAAATCAGTACCATTGTAAGTTGCCATAACTGGCTCCTTTATTTATTTAATTAATTGTTAATTTCAAGCATTACATCAATGGAACGCCTGAATTGTTTTTCTTCTTCGAAATCCCTTCCTGTGTTTTCAATATAAAAACTATAATCACTATTTTCTTTTCCCTCAAAATCGGCAATAATTAAATTTCCTATTGTTACAACTGTTTCATATTTAGCTCCAAATATATCAATCTGAAACAATCCGTTTTCCTTTGCAATGTTTCTCTCTTTGTTGTATTCAGGCGTTCCCGATATTCTCGTAAATATAATATAATACCCGCTATTTGCAGCCTGAGTAAATGAAGCAAATATATCATTCACGTTCATATAAGTCGAAAGCCCTGAGACCGCAATCAGAGCATTGTAAAGAATCGTTTCTATTCTATTTTTCCTTTATTTGCTTTTAAGGTCTTATGAGCAAATCCGACTCCGGTCAATGAGCCGCCTACTATATTGAGTAATTCAGCTGGGAGTCCGCTAACATGACCGGCGACCGTTAGCATTATTAATCCGATAATTGTTTTCTTTCCGTCTAAAAATTTTAATATATCTTTCATTGTTATCTCGCTTTTTAATGTGGAAAAGCTCTGAATATTTCTCTAACGGTTATTACCGTATCACTTAAAACTCTTTTTATGAAAACATCATTTAATGGAAATCCTTTTAAAGTTGAATCAGTGGGATCTGAGGTATAAATAAAAACAGTTCCAGAATCATTATTGATATCAATCCATTTCGTTGTTGCTGCAATTGGAGTATCGGCCGCAACCTTCCAAAGGATCGTATCCCCCCAAATTGTATCATGATCTTCTAAATAATAACCTGGCAAATAACAAAGACTATCTACGTCTGCTGTGGCTGCAACATCATCAATTATCTTAACTTTTAATCCTAATAGATTCCATGCCCGATCATTTTTAAAGTTCTTGAATTCGATTTTATTGCTAATTGTTATCTTACTCTTTGGCGTATCAATTTTGACTGGATTATTTCCAAAGGGAGCAACAGGATTTTGAGCAAATAATCCAATCGTAAAAATTAATAAAGCTATTATTAAAGTTTTCATTCTATTCTCCTAAAATGGTTTCAATGAATTTAATTTTTTTAATTTATTTAAGGAATTTGTTGTTTCACCAGTATCGGGAATAGGATAAACATAAGCACCGATTTCCCATCTGCCATACTCATACTGGCTGCTGGTAGATACAGATGAAGGCCAGGTTGAGCCTGGTTTGAGGGCAAGTTTATATGTAGCCCCAAGATCAGCACCGGCATCTATGCAGGGTGAGTTGGCGGTGAGGGTGTAGTCAGCGTTTGCTGGATCGGTCATGAGAGGGGCGGAAGAAATATCATTGCTTCCCGCATTAATATTAAGATAGTTGCCCGTACTGTTGCCGTTAACCAGATTGTAGTCGATGTCTGGACTTATAGCACCGTTAGACCACACGCCATATCGGTCATTACTAAAAAAAATATTATTGTATATATGCAATTCAGAACCAATTAAGCCATCATAAATATGTATGCCATCTTTGTCATTATCGTGGCTTGTGTTACCATATACCTTTAGTCCATCCACGCTGTCTGAACTTACGTGTATACCGTTCGTATTACCATACGTTATATTAGAATAAACTTCATTATTTGCGTTCAAGCTATCCGCAGTATTTACTCCTGTTATAGCTAAACCAGCCGAGGCATGAAATTCATTTGCACTGCCATCATTATCGTTATGCCCATATACCAAATTATATCTCATTACCGAATTTTCTGTTCCAATATCGAAATAAATACCTCTACCATCAATACCATTGGTATGATTGTCATAAACCTTATTATATTGAACAATCATACTATCACAATCAATCATCATAATACCACCAATAGATTGTCCCGTACTCATCTCATAAATAGTATTGCCACGAATACTATTAGTTCCCGATGCACTCCTTATGCTTTCCAGGAACATACCGCCAGCAGATGAATTGTGGATGGTATTGCTATCCAAATCTACATTTTGGTAAGTTCTATCTGCGTCAAAGTTCCCAACAATAGATAGTTCAATAGCAGCGGTTTCTCCCACAGATGAAATGTCATTATTTGTAATAGAAATATTAGAGCAAGTAAATGTTCCAACATCATCATACAGTTGAAACACAATCCCCCCAGCAGTCCCATTACCTAAAATTGTATTATTGTCTATTGTAAAATTCGAAATTGTTGCAGCAGAAGTCATAAATAGGCTAATTGCAAATTGACCCGCATCAGTTCCGGCACTATCAATCGTGCAATTTTGTATCGTGATATTATAACAAGTTGGCTCAATATAAAACGCATAATTATTAGGTTTTGTAATTGTTAGCCCATCATATATAACATCGTGCGTCCCATCAAGATTAAAAGGCCCATATTGAGCATATCGCACTTCTATGTTAGAGATAGTGATAAAATCCATTCCGTTATCTTCTATACTGCGACCTCTTTGACTTGCTTCAAGGACACCCGTATCGGGATCTTCGCCAACATTAACATAAAGAATATCAGAATCCCAATCCCATTCATTATTATCAAGTACTCCAAGAGCACCGGCATTAGGGGTTAATCTATCTCCATTATAAAAAACTTGCAGTGGTTCTGTTGTTACTCCTGTTTTTTGTTCCCACTTAGCGCCCAGAGAATTAGCTCCGCCATCCTGCACATCAAATTCATCAAAATATATAGTTCCTCTTCCATTATTAACACCAGACGCACCAAGCCCGATACCAATTCTGAATCTGTCAATACGTGAGACATCGTTTATATCTAGTGCCGAAACTGTTTCTTTTAAAACATTGTTTACCCATAAGTCTATAGTGCTAGTTGTGTCAGCAGTTCTCACAACCATCCCTTCAATTATATTAGGAGAATCTAACAGATCGTAAGCATTTGTCCATGCAGTTGTAAAATCATCCTCAGAAAAACCAATCTGTATAGTATGTGTAGTGTCGGCATCTATACCAAACTGCACATACCCCCTGCCACTAGCACTGGCCCGCCAAGAGACAACAGTAATGATGTCATTACCAGAGGATGAAAAACTACCGTTTGGGTCAATATAAAATCTAAATCTCAAAGTGTCTGATGTCCATGTAAAAGTACTACTTTCACCATACATTTCATCTGCATCATCTATAAGAGCTTGCATCCCGTAATCTGTACTGGCCATTGATGCGGCGGTGGAGATAGAAAGATCACCGCCAGAAAGATCAGTACTTGCATAGTCACTAAAATCACCCTCATCGTGATCAATAGCATCTAGGTCACCGGTAACTCCACTCTCTGAGAATGAGGTAAAAATATCTGCTGAATTTATAATCGGAGTATCCCCACTCTCTGCAATATACACTATTGGACTTCCATCACTACCAGAACTCGGAACATCCATCTGATCTCTAAATACACCTCCATCGTCACACACAAATATAGTATCTCCAGCACTGAATGTCTGTGCATCGTGTGTCGCAATAGACATACAATTGGCTTGAGTTGATCCAGGGCCAGTTGCAGCAGCCTTGTTGGCAGCGGTGCCATCTGCACGCATGTAATAATTAGTTGCCCACAGATTTACGGCAAGTGAAATACTTAATAAAATAGTTATAAATAAAAATAGCTTTCTCATATAAAACTCCTTAATAAGCAAGTGAATCAGTCCATACCGGTTGATATGTTGCATCGGTCGGAAATGTGAATGTACCCGAACCTACAACCGTCGAAAGTCCTGAGACCGCTTTTAAAGCGTTAAATAAAATTGTTTCCATTATGCCTTTGGAAATCCTTTCAAATCAACTATTCTATAACGATCTTCATCATTCAAAACTTTGTCAGTATTGTAAACAGCCTGGATACAGACAGCCCTTTCTCGTGAATATTTAGTTCCACTAACTTCAATTTCATTTTTAGCTGCCGGTATTTCTACTTCAACTTCTTGAGCAGCAGATACCTCTGTCCAATCAATTATTTTTTCTCTGCTGTCATAATCTATCATACAATAAAAAACTGAATCCGGGACTACTTCCTGATCATCTTCATCATAAAAAGAAAATGTATGATAGGATGTCTGACCTTCGTTTATAGTGTTTTTAGTTGACATCTATTGAACCTTTTTTAAATCCAAAATTTAAAGATGCTTTTTTAAACCCAAAATTTAAAGATGCTTTTTTAAATCCAAAATTTAAAGATGCTTTTTTAAGCCCAAAATTTAAAGATGCTTTTTTAAGCCCAAAAATAACTTTTAATCGAATCGTTTCTAATGTTACAATCAATATGCCTCTATATAGCCAAATCAACTGCTGTAAATCCGCCTGATCAAAATCTTCGCTATCCGGTTCCGGGAATACGGAGAGCATTGGCAGTGCCAGACCAATCAATGACCATTTTTCGTTGTCAGTTTCGATTAATCCTTCCAAAGCATCGGCAACAGCATAATCTACTAATCCATAACCGCCGTCATCAATGTGAGTTGGGTAACTGGATGCTGAAATTCTGAGTGCTAACCTTGCCTGGTCGAAATCATAATCATGGTCAATCATTAATTGAGCGATCATCCCGGTAATCATTCCGGTAGTTTCGCTTTGAGTATTTTCATTGGCAAAGAATTCCAATCCGGGACCATAGCTACCCGTATTTGCCGGAGTGGCATTACCACAACCAACAGCGCAAATGGTTCCTATGTAAGTCGGGTTCGCTAAATAAGTATGAGTATTCAATCCGTGAGCGTGGATAATACCAATTCCATTAGCTGCCGCTATCTGACCCATAAATTTTTCACGAACATCATCTAAACCTGCAGTTGCTCGACAAATCAAATCAATATCACCCTGAAAAATCGCATAGGAAACGCTACTTCCCATAGTTTCAATGCGCACTTCAATTTCAGCGGTAGGGCAAATAGCCACAATTTCCGGTTTTACGGTATTATCAGCATGGCTGGAGCTTGTATCTGAAATAATTATCTTCATTACGTCCATTCGCCCCTGGTTACAGTTGTATCATCTTTGCTCAATACTGCCTCTGCAATATCACCATTATCCGCATCGTTTCTCAATGTCTGTGCACTTGAACTTTGAATAATTTTATTTCTTGCCAAAGCAAACAACCAATTAATTTTGTCTTTTAAGCTGGAGGTTGCTGCCGGTACGCTCCCGGGTTCAGCATGGGTATCAGTTTCAAGAATGTCCTTTACTTCGGCATTTACTTCTACTGCACTCAAATTTTCAAGTGCTGCAATTAGCCCTGGAACGTCATCGGTCTGGAGTTCATTAGTGTCTGCAAGTATAGCGGCAATATTGCCTCCGCTTTCCGGTGATCGAGTAGAAACTGCCACATCAAGATTTGAAACATCGGCTTTAAAATTATTTGGTGTTGCTAAGTCGTCAATAAGTGCGCCTGCGGTATCGGCTGTATTATGAGCAGCAACAACATCTTCATCCCAAACTGCATCCGCAATTGCAGCGGCAGTCGGATCGTTTAGGGCGGCTATGTCAGCCTGAACGTCATTTACTTCAGACTGCAATTCAGCATGTGTCGGAGCATCATAGTCTGTGAGCGCCGTATCTACCTCAGCATTAACCTCTGCAGCAGAGAGATCGTTGAGCGCAGATATTTCAGAACTCAATGCATGAGCCTGGATTTCCTCACCGAATGAACCCGCACCAACGTGATCTGCAATCGCTTCGTCCCAAACCTGATCGGCAATTTGTTCAGCTGTTGGGCCTCCGCCGCCTGAGTCAGCAATGCCTTCTTGCGAATCGGTGACATTATTATAATCACCTGCGCCACTGCCTTCATTGGCATTAATTTCAGTAAGCTCAGTGGCGTTATCAGTTGCAATCGCTGCATCGGAGCGTAATGTTAATTGAATCCATTTTAAGATTTTAGCAAGGATGCTGGTTTCTGCTGCGTCTAATTCCGCCTTTGTGGGGGCGTCATAATCTACAAGAGCAGTATCCACTTCGGTATTCACATCGGCTGCGCTTAAATCATTGAGCGCGGCAATCAACCCTGGTATATCGTCTGTTTGCAGTTCGTTTGTATCTGCTACTATCGCTGCAAGTTGAGTGGAATTCGTATCAATCTCTGTGCGGATTTCTTCAACCGTTGGGGCGCTTCCGCCAGTAGGTGCTTGTTCAAGTGCATTGGCTGTGAATCTTGAAATCCCGGCATCACTCTCAACCAGTTCATTCATTAAAGCAGTGGCTACACCCGGTTTACTTGCCGGGTCATAATCGACTGCCAATAAGTGATCAAGATGAATGTCCGCAAGCGCTATATCCAATTCAGCATTTACTTCAGAGGGAGAAATATCATTCAGTGCTGCAAAGCCATTATCCATTTCAGTTTTTGTAGGTGGATCATAATCAGCTAAAGCCTGATCCGCTTCAGCATTTACTTCTGCTGCACTAAGGTCATTAAAACCAGTCACTCCCGTTCCCTTGGCAAGAACAATATTCGTGCCCGCTGTCAAGAGTCTTGTGGCAACTGACCAAATATCCGCTGCAACGTGTGAAGAGCGGCTCGAAATAGTTGCGTTTATATTGTCCACAAGTAACTTCCCTATTGTACTCGCAGTCGTTAAAGCACTGGTAAGCTGATTCCAAATTGCCAAAATACCCGCTGTCGATAAACTGAATCCGGTTTTATCGGATACCGTAACCGCCGGAGTCGCTGCTGTGGCTGCGGTTGTTACGCTTGTTTTCATTGTTGCAGTCAAATCTCCATTTGTTGGGGCATTTGTTAAATTAGCTACTGTTGCTATGGAAGTATTTGCAAAAGTCACGTTTGCGCTGCCATCTGATTTAAAATTATTCGTACCTGTACCAATTATTGGAACCCCACCTGCTCCGCCTGCAGTTGCATTTGGGATTGCAGTTAATCCTAATCTCACTGCATCGTTGGGATTAAAACTTACTAATTGAATTTCCAATACAACTTGTTCCATATTGGTTGCACCTTTTAACATCACCACTACACTATTAACGCCAGTGGCTAAAACTGCATTTGGAACGTCAAAGCGATAAACTCCAGGCATATTGGCTGCACTTACTTCAACAAATCCCCCTGACGAATATGCTCCGGTAACTGTTTGAGTGACTAAACTTATTGAAGTTGCTACTGCACCAGGACGTACATAATAAGCGGTCA
>JAOTUT010000055.1 GCA_029863735.1 Ignavibacteria bacterium | reverse complement strand
AATCAGTAGTGTCGCTAACAACACCCACACTCGGTGTTCCGCCTGCACCTAAAATTTTATCAAATTTAGCTTGGTTAATCATATCAATTATATCTAATCTTTGAGCTTCACCATCAACAGCAATTCCAGGTACAGGGATACCGGCGATTGGGTTACCATTTATATCATGATTATTCCCATTAATTTCTATACTTCCTCCAATTGCAAATTTCTTAAGGCCAACAAGAGTCTCAGAGGATAAATACATAGCTCCTGGACCAGGAATAATTGGGACCTTATCAGCAGCAGTTTCCACAACGGTTTTATGTTGTACGTCCATAAAAGTTGCTGTCGAGGTTACTTTTACCAGGCTGTCTGGTCCAGAAATGTTAATATCGTAATCGCCTCCAAACAAATCATTGTCCGGGAAACTGCTATTCATCATGGTGCGGTCGTGTTTTAGCTTCTCAAGAAAAACTTCAACACCGGAATTGGCAATCAATCTCGCCTGTGTCTGCTCGAACATATTTACTGTTGTTGATAAATTTTCTTTTGAGTTTGAATTCAACCTTAGAGTGAAGAAACTTATAATAACCGACATCCCCAATACGATAATTATTAAACCTTTACTCATTTTATATATTCCTCGGATTTATTGTTAATTCCCAATATGTAAATTGTGTTGAATCTGGTTGACCCGTTGCATAATCTGAAACATTTTCATAAGGTTCAACCCAGAATTCTGCTTTAATGTATTTTATACTATCTAAGAATGCAGTTGTAAGTCCGTGTGCATCCAGATATGAAAATTTTAAATTAACCAATCCTAAAGTTGGCCCACCAAGTGTATCGGTATTGTTAATAATTCTGTAAAGAACTTTATCTCTCTGGTTAACAGTTCCTGTTGCCTCAGTTGAATCACCCAGATAATATTCTACAAAATCAATTACTCCATGACCAAAAGTTCCTGGTGCATCCATATCTGCATAAAATTGAATACGAGTTGGTTCGGCAGTAACAATGGCTGTTCCATTGTACTTGTATCCTACTTTACGTAAATCATAGTTCATTACTTCGGCCAGTGTTTTAACATTCTGCTGTAATCTAAGCTCATTATCAGAGTAATAATTTGCATTGCTTGAGTACAGATTGAGTTTAAGAATAAGCAGAAATAAAATTCCTGCAATAAGAGAAGAACCCATAAGATCTAATAAAATATTCATATTACTATACTCACTTGGAATGTAAGGTGAAAACGAAAGCTAATCTAACCGGATGACTTAAATAAGGACTGGTCACTCTAACGGTGACACGCTTGTAATACGTTTGTGAATTACTGACCTGATCCTGATCCGATGCAGAAACGTAATCGACAGTACTGGTTACTGTATAATCTTCAACGTGAGGTAATGAAATTGGTCTACTGTAATTATGGTAGTCATCAATATCATCGAAAGTATTTACATTAGATTCACCGGGATCAACTGGGCCAAAAGCATCTATGTTAGTCAGCTGTTCAACTGGTATAGCTTTCCACTCAACAGTTTGCTCGTCAAAAGCTTTCTGCTTAATTTCTTCGATGAGATCATCTGCCAGGGAAAAAGCAGTAAGATAAACTTTATTCTCTATTTCCGTAGTTCTATTCTCGAGCAGCGTGGCGTTAAATCTTAATGAGATTAATGCTAATAAAGCCATTGCTCCGATTGCTAAAAATGAATGTGTTCCTGACATATGTTTTCTCCTTTTTGTTCTCCTGAATTAAATTATCAACAGGTATGCCTTCATTTCGTCAATGCTGACGCTAAATAACTTTGTATTTTGTGGATAAATTGTGAAAACGATGAAGAATGAAGCTTTTTAAAGTAGAAATTACCGACTTTGAGTCATTAACATATTGGTAATAAAAGTGAACTCAATTTCCCCAAGAAACGCTGAGACAAATAAGTCGCAACTGTTAATTTCTTCTTTCTCTGATTGCTTTTAATCTTCTTTGAAGTGTTCTTTCGCTTACTCCGAGTAATGGCGCAGCTCTTTGCACACTATTGCCAACTGTTTTCATTACACTCATAATATGTTCCTCGGCAGCAAGATTCAGGGTTGTGTGTTTCGGTTTACCGTTTCCAGGTTCAAGTGGTTTAATGTACTCTTTAGGTAGATCAATTGAATTTATGTGAGATTCTCCATATGTTTTTGCTAAGGCATTGAGTATGATATTTTCCAGTTCTCTGACATTCCCAGGGAAGGTATAGTATTTCAGAGAATTAAGAACGCTATCTGAAAATCCCTGAATATTTTTATTATAAGTTCTGTTACCAACCTCAAGAAAATGTTCTGCAAGCAGTACTACATCATCACCTCTTTTATTTAGAGGAGGCATATAAATAAAACCGCGATTAAGGCGATAGTATAAGTCAGCCCTGAATTCCTTTTTATTTACTGCATCGAGTAAATCTCTGTTGGTTGCTGAAATAATTCTTATATCAAGTTGAACAGGTTTAGCATCACCTATTCTATAAATTTCATTGTATTGTATAGTCCTTAATAATTTTCCCTGGAGTGCTATCGGTAATTCACCAACTTCATCAAGAAAAATAGTCCCTCCAGTCGCAGCCTCAAAGTACCCGACTTTATCTTCAATTGCACCGGTGAATGTTCCCTTCTTATAACCAAATAATTCGCTTTCAAATAAGCTTGGAGAAATTGAAGCAAGGTTTACTGCAATAAATGGTTTATCTCTTCTCGGAGAAAGATCGTGAATCTTTCTTGCGATCATATCTTTTCCGGTGCCTGTTTCTCCTGCAATAAATACTGTTTCGTTTGTCGGTGCAAAAATTTCTACCAGTTCAAAAACCCTGTGCATCATAGGTGAATCAGTGATTATATCTGAAAAGATTCTTCTGCTCGGTTTATGCTCTAATAATGATCTTCTCAGCGAGTCTCGTTCAGATTCAAGAAGTTTCGTATCTAATGCTCTTCTAATTGTTAAAAGTAACCTGTCTGTATCCGGTGGTTTGGTTATGAATTCGTAAGCACCAAGTTTTATTGCTTTTAATGCAATCTGAACTTCATGAACAGCTGTTATAACTACAACCGGAATATTCGGATACACTGCATAAATTTTTTCAAGCAGTTCCAAACCATTCATTTCAGGCATAAAAATATCCAGAAGGATAAGATCAATGTCCGTCCTATCAAGCAGTGGTATTACATTCAAGGGGTTTGATTCTGTAATAATGTTGGCGTAGCCTTCCTGGTTAAGGAAGTCTTTCATTAATTCTAAATAAGACGGTTCATCGTCAACGATTAAAATTGGATTTTTCTCCACTTAAATAATTCCCGCAGTTTATTTCTTATTTCTACTCGTATTTATCTTTTAATTGCCTCTTGGCGTCAAAAACCGTGCAGACAATCTATGAATGACGTAATAAAGCAGATTTCTTTGATTTTCAGTATTTTGGTGTATGAAAATTTTATTATTGCATAAAGTGAAGGGCTAAAAATGACTGCAAATTTAGATATGATTAAATCCGCATATAATAATTACCGGGAAAAATTGACCGACATAAGAAAGGTGTTGAATAGACCACTAACATATGCCGAAAAAGTTCTTTATACTCACTTGTGGAATAATCCGACTAAAGAATTTCAGAGAGGGAAGGATTATGTTGATTTAGCACCTGACCGTGTTGCAATGCAGGATGCTACTGCTCAGATGGCACTTCTTCAATTTATGTCCTCTGGAAAAAAGACTACCGCTGTTCCTTCAACAGTTCATTGCGATCACTTGATTCAGGCACAAGTTGGTGCTGCTGATGATTTGCTCAGGGCGACTGAAGAGAATAAAGAAGTCTATGATTTTCTAGAAAGCATATCACGCAAATTTGGAATCGGTTTCTGGAAGCCAGGTGCTGGAATTATTCACCAGGTTGTTTTAGAAAATTATGCATTCCCGGGTGGAATGATGATCGGAACGGATTCGCATACTCCAAACGCTGGCGGGCTTGGTATGATTGCAATCGGCGTTGGCGGTGCAGATGCGGTTGATGTTATGGCTGGAATGCCCTGGGAGTTGAAGTGGCCTAAAATTATTGGAGTTAAACTAACAGGTAAAATGAACGGCTGGACTTCAGCAAAAGATGTTATTCTTAAGCTTGCAGGAATATTGACCGTTAAAGGTGCAACCGGTGCAATAGTAGAATATTTTGGTGAGGGAACTTCATCCATCTCTTGTACTGGTAAAGGAACGATTTGTAATATGGGTGCAGAAATTGGTGCTACAACTTCAGTCTTTCCTTTTGATGAAAAGATGTCGTCATATCTTAGAATTACTAAAAGAGTGGATGTCGCTGCACTTGCCGAAAGTCTTGCAGATGAATTATGTGCAGATAAAGAAGTTTTTACGAGTCCTGAAAAGTATTATGACCAAGTAATTGAAATCAATCTGAGCACTCTTGAACCACATTTAAATGGTCCATTCACACCTGATAAAGCTTGGCCCATTTCTCAAATGAAAGATGCTGTGAAGAAAGAAAATTATCCTGATAAAATTTCAGTTGCATTAATTGGTAGCTGTACCAATTCAAGTTATGAAGATATTGACCGTTCAGCTAGTATAGCAAAACAAGCTATAGCAAAAGGATTAAAGACTAAATCTCAGTTCACAATTACTCCAGGCTCAGAGCAGGTAAGAGCAACAATTGAAAGAGACGGGCAGTTAAAATCTTTGACGGACATTGGCGGATTAATTTTAGCAAATGCGTGCGGTCCCTGCATTGGAATGTGGAAAAGAATGGATATTAAAACCGGTGAAAAAAATACAATCGTTACTTCATTCAATAGAAATTTTGCAAAACGAAATGATGGTAATCCTGAAACACTTGCATTTGTTGCATCACCAGAAATTACAACTGCGCTTGCATTAGCTGGAAGCCTCTTATTCAATCCTATAACTGATGAATTGGAGAATGAAAAAGGGGAAAAGGTAAAACTCAATCCACCAACCGGTGAAGAGCTTCCTCCAAAAGGATTTGATGAAGGCAGCAGTGGATTTATCCCACCTGCTAAAGATGCGTCTTCAGTTGAAGTAAAAGTTGATCCGAAGAGCGAAAGACTTCAGTTACTTTCTCCCTTTAATAAATGGGATAGAAAAGAATTGGTTGATTTGCCAATACTTCTTAAAGCAAAAGGAAAATGCACAACAGATCATATTTCAATGGCTGGTCCGTGGTTACGATTCCGTGGACACCTTGATAACATTTCTAATAATATGTTCATTGGTGCAACGAATGCATATAGCGGTGATACAGGAAAAGTCAAAAATATTTTTTCTGGTGAAACTAAATCGGTTCCGGAAGTTGCTCGAGAATATAAAGCTAAAGGAATCGGTTGGGTTGTAATTGGCGATGAAAATTATGGCGAAGGTTCTTCACGTGAACACGCTGCGATGGAACCAAGATTTCTCGGTGGAAGAGCAATCATTGTAAAAAGTTTTGCACGAATTCACGAAACTAATCTTAAGAAACAGGGAATGCTGCCGCTTACATTTGCTGATCCAAAAGATTATGATAAGATAAAAGAAGATGACAAAATTGATTTACTTGCTACTCAACTTGCACCCGGCAAGCAGTTGAAAATGATTGTCAAGCATTCAGATGGAACGAAGGATGAAATTATGCTTAACCATACAATGAATGAAGCACAAATTGGTTGGTTCAAAGCAGGTAGTGCACTGAATTTAATTGCAAAGCAGAACAAGTAATTAATTCTCTATCTCTTTAGCGTACAACTTCTCACAAATGTTCGAAAGCATTTCTTTTTCTGATTTGTTGAGCGAAGAAGAATATTCTGAAATAAATTTATCCACTTCAGGATTAAGTCTTGAAAGATGGTTAATTCCTTTTTTTGTAATCCGTGCAAGAGAAAGTCTTCTATCTTGATTGGATTCGTATCTTTCAACAAGTCCTTCTTTAATTAACCTGTCAATCAGTCGAGTAACATCTGGTGCAGGCTCAACCATTCTTCGCATTATTTCGCCTCTTGAATAGCCGTTCGGAAATGCACCTTTTAGAATTCTAAGTACATTAAATTGCGCAAGGGTAATTTTGAAACCCCAGCAAATAGAATCCAGCTTTGAATGAAGGTAATTTGTTGCGATGAACAAATTAAGTAATCCTTCCTGTTCAACACTGCTAAATTTCTGTTGCTTCAAACGTTTTTTAAGTATTTCGCCCATTTCTATTGTTTATTTTTTTATACCAGATGCAATTATATCAATCGATGATTGAAATCCCAATAGCTAAATTTGAATCGAGTGCAAAAATCCTGTATGGTTTAAGGATTTACATATTGCTATTTTCTATCGTAAAAATTTAATCATTAATGAACTTAATTGAATGACATTTCTTAACCCGGCGATTTTATTTGGACTCCTAGCCGCATCAATCCCTATTATAATTCACCTGCTGAATTTGAGAAAGCTGAAAAAAATTGAATTTAGCACTCTTCAATTTTTGAAGGAACTTCAGAAGAATAAAATCAGGAAGATAAAACTAAAGCAATGGCTTCTTCTTGCTTTAAGAGTATTGATTATACTTTGTATTGTAACTGCATTTGCAAGACCAACATTAGTAGGTGTTTCGATTGGTGGAACAACCTCTGCTGCAAAAACCACTGCTGTTTTTATTCTTGACGATACATTCAGTATGTCAATTGTTGATCAGAACGGATCTAATTTTAACCAGGCAAAGGAAGCAATAAAAAATATTTTAACTCAATTCGAAGAAGGAGACGAATTCGGGTTAGTACTCGTCTCTCATCAGCCGGAAGAAATCGTGATGACTTCAAATTTTGAGAAGTTTAGCGAAGAAGTTAACTCGACCACAATTTCTTTTGCAAGCAGTAAGCTGAATAATTCAATTATTAAAGCCGCAGAACTTATCGGTGAAGCAAAGAATTTTAACAAAGAAATTTATCTGCTCACAGATTTTCAAAAAGGAAGACTTGCATCAGATAATGAATTAGCAGATTTGAAAGAACAGCTTGGCGAGCAGGTGCGTTTGTATTCTTTCAATTACGGTGGTAAAGAAGTATTCAATTTTGGAATTGATAATGTTAAAATAAACACTCAGATTTTTGAGAAAGATAAACCGGTAAAGATTGATGCAACAATTAAAAATTATTCAGAGAGAGCAAAAGATAATCTTGTTGTTTCTTTATTTATCAATGGAGAAAGACTAGCACAGCAGAGTATCAACCTGAATCCGGGTGAATCGAAATCTGCAAACCTTGAGGCCACAGCAAAAACTTTTGGCTACAACCAGGCACTTTTTGAAATTGAGGAAGATGATATTCTTGAAGACAACAAAAGGTTTACATCTTTCTTTATACCAGAAAAAATTCCTGTGCTGATTCTCGCTGATAACCTGGCTGATATAAAACTTGTTGAAGCCGCATTGAAATCAGTTTCTGAACAAGCATATTTCGATCTGACTATAAAAAAAGTTGAGCAGGTTTCAGGCACCCAGCTTAATAATTATAAAGTAGTAATACTGATTGGCAACAATTTCGTAAATGCCTCGGATAAATTAAATCAGTATATAAATTCAGGTAAAGGATTAATTGTTTTCCCATCATCTGCTTCTAACTCTACAAATTTTATAAACTCAATAAATTCAATAAATATTTTGGTATCAGGCGGATTTGTAAAAACAGATAGGGGACAACCAATTCGTTTTAATGAAATTGATTTCAAACATTCGGTATTTGAAAATATTTTTATTGAGGAAAAGAAAAAGCAGGTCGAGTCGCCGGATTTTAATTCTTATTACAAAATAAATTCTGCAGGAAAAGGAAAAACAATTATCAGTCTGGAAGATGAAAGCAGTTTTTTAAGCGAGTATTCTGTTGGTGAAGGGAAAATTTTATTATTCAGCTGTTCACCGGTTTTTTCGTGGAGTGATTTTCCTATCAAAAGTATTTTTGCACCCCTGGTCACTAAATCGGTAATGTATCTTTCA